>JAGNVG010000111.1:3380-7179 GCA_017986605.1 Limnohabitans sp. | reverse complement strand
CGTTACAGCGATGAATGGCACCGTATTCACTTGAACAATCCACGTGATGTGGTCCCCGAGTCGAACATGCCGGCTTATTCGTGGCTCGAGAAGAACCCTGTGGACGGTGCCAGCTTGCCTGCGCACATGAAGGGTCTGCGCACATTGGGTGCGCCTTACAGCGACGAAGAAATTGCCAAGGCCAGCGAAGACGTCAAAGGCAAAACCGAAATGGATGCCGTGATCGCCTACCTGCAAGGCATGGGCATCCACCGCAAATAAGGAACTGCCATGGACATCAACACCCTGCGTTCGATCGTGACCGTGCTCACCTTTGCCATCTTTTTGGGCATCATTTGGTGGGCCATGTCACGCCGCAACCAAGCCAATTTTGACGAGGCTGCTCAGTTGCCGTTTCGTCAGGAAGACTGAATTGTCCTCAGCGCATAACAAATCAAAGGAATCAAAATGAGTGACTTCATCAGCAATTTCTGGCACTTGTATGTGGCCGGCATCACGCTGGTCAGCATCATTGCCTGTCTGATCCTTCTGTGGTTCAGCGGCAAAGCCAAGGCCATGACGGCCAACGACAACACCACTGGCCACGTGTGGGATGGCGACTTGCGTGAAATGAACAACCCGCTGCCACGCTGGTGGGTGGGCTTGTTCATCATCACCATCGTGTTCGCCTTTGTGTATCTGGCCATGTACCCCGGTGTGGGCAATCTGGCTGGCAAGTTTGGTTGGACATCGGCAGGTCAGTACGACGCCGAAGTCGCCAAAGCCAACGCCGAAGTGGCGCCTTTGTACGCCAAGTTCTCGGGCATGCCCCCAGAAGAAGTGTCCAAAGATCCCCAGGCCATGGCCATTGGTGACCGCTTGTTCATGAACAACTGCGCACAGTGCCATGGATCAGATGCCCGTGGCAGCAAAGGCTTCCCGAATTTGGCCGATAACGACTGGTTGTACGGTGGCTCTCCGGACGTCATCAAGGCGACTCTGACACAAGGGCGTAATGGCAACATGCCCCCGATGGCGGCAGCCGTGGGAACCCCCGAAGATGTCCGTAATGTGGCCCATTACGTACTCAGCCTGTCTGGCAGTCCGCATGATTCGTTGCGAGCATCGTTGGGTAAGTCCAAGTTTGGTGCTTGTGCTGCATGTCACGGCATGGACGGCAAAGGCAATCACGCCATGGGTGCCCCCAACTTGACCGACGATGTTTGGTTGCACGGTTGGGGTGAAAACGCCATCGTCAACATGATCAATAACGGCAAAGTCAACCAGATGCCCGCACAGGCATCCAAACTGACAGAAGGCCAGATCCACGTATTGGCTTCTTATGTCTGGGGCTTGTCGAATAAGACAGCCGTAGCTCAATAAAGCAGCTCTGAGCAGTAGGTCATCGACGCAGGACACCCCATGAGGGTGTTCTGTGCATTTGAAAGCAGTGTTTTGGACTCCAAAGAAAACTCCTCCCGGAAAATTGTGCCCATCGTCCCGGTCGCATCGACAGAGAACTCTGAAGACGACGTCCAGATGGTGTCACTCTATGCCGCGACACAGAAAATTTACCCACGCAGCGTACAAGGCATTTTTGCCAAATGGCGCTGGTTCATGGTGGTCCTGACACAACTGGTTTTTTATGGATTGCCCTGGATCGAGTGGGGCCAGCGCCAGGCAGTGCTGTTTGATTTGGGCGCGCGACGCTTCTATATTTTTGGTTTTGTCCTGTACCCACAAGACTTCATCTATCTGACCGCGATCTTGGTGATCTCGGCCTTTTCATTGTTCCTGTTCACAGCTGTTGCAGGGCGTTTATGGTGTGGTTATGCCTGCCCACAGACGGTCTACAGCGAAATTTTCTTGTGGGTTGAGCGCAAGGTCGAAGGCGACCGAAGTGCCCGTATCCGCCTCGATGGTGAGAAACTGTCGCTCGAGAAACTTTTCAAGAAAGTTTATAAGCATATTTTTTGGCTGGCCATTGCCATGTGGACCGGCTTCACCTTCGTGGGTTATTTCACGCCTATCAAGGACCTTGGTATGGAATTTTTCCTCGGGAACATGAGTTCCTGGGAAGTTTTCTGGGTGTTCTTTTATGCCTTTGCAACCTATGGCAACGCTGGGTTCATGCGCGAACAGGTTTGTAAATACATGTGCCCCTATGCGCGCTTCCAAAGCGCCATGTTCGACAAGGACACGCTGATCGTCACCTATGACACGGAACGAGGCGAACCCCGAGGTCCACGATCCAAAAAAGCCGATCCATCTGCATTGGGTTTGGGGGCCTGCGTGGACTGCAGTTTGTGCGTGCAGGTGTGTCCAACAGGCATCGACATTCGCAAAGGCCTGCAATACGAGTGCATTGGCTGCGGCGCGTGTGCCGACGTGTGCGATACCGTCATGGACAAGGTAGGCTATCCACGTGGTTTGGTCAAATACTCGACCGAGCACGCCATGAAAAATGGATGGACCAAAGAGCAGACACTGCGCCATGTGTTCCGTCCACGGGTGATTTTGTACATCACCATTTTGGTGGTGGTGGTCGCGGCCCTGTTGACCAGTTTGGGTTTGCGTAAGCCTTTCAAGGTCGATGTGGTGCGCGACCGCGCCTCGCTGGCCCGAATCGTCGCAGGTGGCAAGATCGAAAACGTGTATCGCCTGCAGATCATGAATGCGGCTGAGACGCCCATGAACTTTGATCTGTCTGTCGATGGATTGCGTGACATGACTTTGCAGCTGGAAGGCGATGCACGCGTTGCCGCCACTGAGTCACGTTGGATTTCTGTGCGCGTTCAATTGCCCTATGATGCCGCGGCATCGGGGTCACACCCGATTCAATTCAAGATCAGCGCCCTCAATGAGGGTGGCCAAGTGCAATCCGAATTGATTGAAAAGTCTGTTTTCCTCGTGCCACGTTGAGCACATCACACAGGGGTTTTTACATGTCTGCCCATTCTTCTTCAGCTCTACAGCAACGTCCATGGTGGACGCACGGGCATGTGTGGTTGATCATTTCCGGCCCCTTGGTGGTTGTGATTGCCGGGTTTGTGACTTTTTATCTGGCCGCCAATGGACAAGATCCCGTGCTCTCGACGCAAGAGGTGACTGCCCAGACGCCAAAGGATGCGGGAATCAGTTTGGCTCCCGCAGTCCAGGCGCGTAACCATGCAGCAACGGGCGAATTGCCTGCGCAGAATTCCAAAAAATGAGCGCTTAGAGCTCGACTAGGAGACAAAACATGAAAGCACAACGAATGATGTGGATCGCTTGGCCGGCCTTTTTGGTGGCCGGCTTGATGGAGTTGGTCGTTTTCGGTCTGGTGGATCCGCAAGATTTGCAGTGGTTTGGCCAACCCTTGGCTTTGTCGCGTCAGGGGGTTTACACACTGGCCTTTTTTGTCTTCTGGGCGCTGACCATGGTGTCGAGTGGCTTGACAACCCTCTTGGCGATGTCACCTTTTGAGGTCAACCGTTGCCCGGTCCCCCCAATTGAACGTCCGCAGGATTGTGCTCGCGATAACAACTGCTGCTGATATGCAAAGAGGGACTTGAAGTCCCTCTGAGCCTGTGTTTCGTGCTTCTAGTTTTTCAGTGACAATGAGCGGGATTGTTGACCAAACGTTGCAATCCCTCTGTGTCCAAAATGCGCACATGCCGTTGTTTGACTTCGACCATGCCTTCTTCTACGAACTTTGAGAAAGTTCGGCTGACCGTTTCGAGTTTGAGACCCAGATAACTGCCGATTTCTTCTCGGGTCATGCGCAAAACCAATTCGGACTGAGAAAACCCCCTGGCATGCAAGCGTTGCACCAGGTTCA
>JAGNVG010000111.1:0-3280 GCA_017986605.1 Limnohabitans sp. | reverse complement strand
CCAAAAATTGAGGGTATACCCTGTTGATGACATAAATCACCAAAAACAAGTAATGCGTTTGATGTGAGTCAATACGGCTCTTGGCATTAGCAGGCAAAGTGAGTAACTTGTTATGAACACGTTTTAATGAAGTGGCAGCCACATGTCCGTCATCACGCCTGAATTGTTGACAC
Source organism: Limnohabitans sp. (assembly GCA_017986605.1). Taxonomy (GTDB): domain Bacteria; phylum Pseudomonadota; class Gammaproteobacteria; order Burkholderiales; family Burkholderiaceae_C; genus Limnohabitans_A. The sequence continues at coordinate 3,107 of JAGNVG010000111.1, read as the reverse complement.
GTTTTGATGTCCCCGGTCCGCGCTACACCTCTTATCCGACAGCGGATCGTTTTGTTGAAGCATTTAGCGAAACTGACTATGTGCACGCTTTGGCTGAACGTCAGTCGGGTTTGTTGGGCAAACAGCTGCCGTTGTCTTTGTATGTGCACATCCCTTTTTGTGAGTCACTTTGTTATTACTGTGCCTGCAACAAAATCATCACCAAACACAAAGAACGCGCCGCAGACTATTTGCGGTACCTGACCAAGGAAGTCGAACTGCATACCCGGCATTTGGGCCGAGGACAATCCGTAAGTCAACTGCACTTGGGCGGTGGTACGCCGACCTTCATGAGCGACGACGAGTTGCGTCAGCTCATGGTCATGCTGCGAAACCATTTTGAATTTGTCCCAGGTGGGGAATATTCTGTTGAAGTGGACCCACGCACCGTTGATGAAAATCGCTTGGCTCTTTTGGCTGAATTGGGTTTCAACCGCCTGAGTTTCGGGGTGCAAGACTTTGATCCCGCCGTGCAAAAAGCGATCCATCGAATTCAGCCAGCCGAGCAAGTATTCAGTCTGGTAGAGGCATCTCGTCGTCTTGGCTTCGAGTCGGTCAATGTAGATTTGATTTATGGTTTGCCGCTGCAAACGCCGGAGTCGTTTGACCGGACATTGGCACAAATCAACCACTTGCGGCCTGATCGAATCGCCTTGTATGCCTACGCGCATCTGCCAGAACGCTTCAAACCTCAGCGGCGAATTCATGCGCATGAATTACCCGCCGGCGCAGACAAAGTCTCCATGCTTTCTCGCTCATTGGATGCTTTTGTCGATGCAGGTTATGTTTATGTTGGCATGGACCACTTTGCCTTGCCAGATGACGCTTTGGCCGTCGCCAAGCGGCAAGGGCGATTGCATCGCAATTTTCAGGGCTACAGCACGCAGGCCGATTGCGATTTGATTGCATTGGGCGTGTCCTCCATTGGCCGGGTCGGGTCGACGTACAGCCAAAACGCCAAGACCATGGAAGAGTACTGCGACCTGCTCGATCAAGGGCATTTACCCGTCGTCCGTGGATTGGCTTTGACGCGTGACGACATGATTCGTCGCTCGGTCATCATGGCTTTGATGTGCCAAGGGCATTTGCAATACGAATCCATCAACCTGGCATGGTTGATCGACTTCAAAAGTTTCTTTGCCAAGGAATTGGAGCAACTGCATGTTTTGCAGGAGCAAGGTCTGGTGCAATTGAATGAAACGGGCATTCAGGTCACGGCCATGGGCTGGTTTTTTGTGCGCGGTGTGGCCATGGTGTTTGACCGGTATTTGCAGGCTGATCGCAACCGAACCCGGTTTTCCAAAATCATCTGAGTCCTTGACGGTGCATCCAGCCTGCATCAAGGACAATGCAGCTTGGCTCTTTCCGGATAAAAATCAATGCAAAGTTCTTTGGCCATCACTGCCTTGATGATGGGTGTGTTGGGCGGCCCGCACTGCGTGGCCATGTGCGGCGCGGCCTGTGCAGGGCTGGGTCAAGCTGCAGGAGAGCGACGCAGACAAGCCTTGCTCGCTTTCCAATTAGGGCGTTTGGCGGGTTATTCGGTCCTGGGTGCAGTGGCTGCTGCCAGTGTTCAAGGATTGGGGTGGTTGACCACCCAGTCGGCGGCTATCCGCCCGCTCTGGACACTCTTGCACATCACCGCTTTGGTGCTGGGCCTGCTGCTGCTGTTGCAAGCACGACAGCCGGTTTGGCTTGATGACGCCGCACGCAGACTGTGGGCAAGGGTGCGGGCATTCAATGCACGATGGGGTCGTGCTGCGCCTTGGATGGTGGGTGGCCTCTGGGCTTTGATGCCATGTGGACTGTTGTATTCGGCTTTGATGGTGGCGGCCTTGACCAGTCAACCTCTACAAGGCGCCGCCACCATGGCTTTGTTTGCGCTGGGCAGCAGCATCAGTTTGTGGGCCGGCCCTTGGCTTTTTTTGCGCATGCAAAGTTGGGGAGATGGCTCTTGGGGCATTCGCACCGCGGGTTTGGCTCTCGCCGCCGTGTCCGCGTGGGCCTTGTGGATGGGCCTGGTGCACGATCAGGCGCCTTGGTGCGTGAATCCCTGACGCCTCTTGAGCCTGCTCAAGGCGAGCAGGGTTCTGTTTATTTCTCGGTCAGGCCGACAAGCCCTTGTAAAGCATGTACGCCGCCAGTAAAAACAAAACGCTGGCAAATACGCGTTTGAGTTGCTTGACCGGTAACTTGTGGGCGGTCGCCGCTCCCACTGGCGCCATCAAAACACTGCAAAAAGCGATGACCACCAAAGCGGGCAACCAGAGGTAGCCGAAGCTGTAGTCTGGCAAGTTTTGAACGCTTTGCCCACTGACGATATAACCCAAGACATTCGCCAGTGCGATCGGGAAACCCAAGGCCGCACTGGTGGCGACGGCATTGTGAATCGCCACATTGCACCAAGTCATGAAGGGCACGCTGATGAAGCCGCCACCGGCTCCGACCAAGCCTGAAAGCAAACCGATCAAGCCGCCTGCACCCAATAAGCCTTTGAAGCCAGGCACTTGACGCGTAGGCGCAGGTTTTTTGTCCAGAAACATTTGGGTTGCGGAGAAGCTGACAAACAAGGCAAAGAACAAGGCCAAATAGGTCCCTTTAGCGAACGCAAAGATCCCCAAACTGCCCACCAAGCTGCCCATCACAATGCCGGGCGCAAGGCCTTTGACGAGTTCCCAACGGACCGCTTTTTTCTTGTGGTGTGCCCGTACGCTGGAGATGGAAGTGAAGATGATGGTAGCCATCGACGTGGCAATGGCCATCTTCACCGCAAGGTCAGGCCCGACACCTCGAGAGCCGAGCATATAGGTCAAGAATGGCACCATGATCATGCCGCCGCCTATGCCTAACAAGCCCGCCAAAAAGCCTGTGCACAGGCCAAGAACAGCCAATTCGGCCAGCAACAGGGGTTCGATGATCATGGGAGTGTGGGAAAGATAAAGAAAGGTGTCTGCGAGTGCCACCGGACCGGCATCCTGAACCGGGGTTCAGGTGGGCGAGGGCAGACTGGCGTTGGGTTCATCTGACGCGAGATGATCACGCTCACCAGCCAATGTACCAAGCCCGGG
>JAGNVG010000110.1:3945-7202 GCA_017986605.1 Limnohabitans sp. | reverse complement strand
TCGCGCATCTGGGGCGTTTGCAAGCCCACTTGCAATTGGATGTCGAACGCGCCGCCACTGCGGTTGGCGGGCGAGTCCAGATAGGCCATGGGTTGAGGGTCGCCTTCTGCGCGGGTGAAGGGCACGCGGTATGGGGCCAGCGCTTCGAGCGTGACCACCCAGGGCGACACGGTGGAGGCAAAGTTCTTGGCCAGGAAGGGGCCGAGTGGCTGGTATTCCCAGCCCTGAATGTCGCGCGCCGACCAGTCGTTGAGCAGGCAGATGCCGAACACATGGTCTTCGGCTTCGGTGATGTCCACCGCGTCTCCCAGCGCATTGCCGCTGCCGACAAAGATGCCCAGCTCCAGCTCAATGTCCAGCCGCTTGCAGGGGCCGAACGCCGGTTCGGTTGCGCCGGGCGGCATGGTCTGCCCCACTGGGCGGCGGAATTGCTGACCCGACACGCCGATGCTGGACGCGCGGCCGTGGTAACCAATTGGCACCCATTTGTAATTGGGCAGCAGCGGGTTGTCGGGGCGGAACTGCTTGCCGATGTTGGTCGCGTGGTGGACCGAGGTGTAGAAGTCGGTGTAGTCGCCAATACGGGCGGGCACATCGTATTCGGCTTCGGTTTGCGGCACGAGGCAGGCTTGCAGAGCGGCTTGGTCGGCCGATCCTTCACGCAGGGCCCGTGACAGGGCCAGGCGCAAGGCGCTCCAAGCCGATGTGCCCAGCGCCATCAGGGCGTTGAGTTTGTCTTGCGCACCCGCTTGTGCGGCAGCAGCAGCTTCCCCTGCCAGCACGCCTGATTGGGCGACCGCAGCCAGGTCCACGATCTGGTCGCCAATGGCCACACCACCACGGAAGGACTCAGCTGAGCCTTGGCGGCGAAACACCGCAAACGGCAGGTTCTGGATGGGGAAGTCGTTGCCTGTGGCGTTGGCCGAGGCGACCCAACTGGCCAGGGCAGGGTTGTGGGTTTCATTGAGCATCGTCATCGCACCTGTTTCAGGCGGCCATGCTGCCGTCGTGCATCCAAGCGGCGTGCTTGGGGGCGCGCTTGGTTTGGTTCCACTCTTCGAGCATGTCCCACTTCACTTCGTCGAGTTTCTTCATCATTTCTGGCGTGCCGCAGTCGGCCGCCAATTCGAGGCGGTGGCCGCTCGGATCAAAGAAATAGATGCTCTTGAAGATGGTGTGGTCGACCGGGCCGAGCACTTCCACGCCGCCAGCCACCAGCTTGTCTTTGGCCACCAACAGAGTTTCCATGGAATCGACTTTCAAGGCCAGGTGCTGAACCCAAGCGGGTGTGTTTTCGTCGCGGCCCATCTCGGGTTGGCTGGGCAGCTCAAAGAAGGCCAGGATGTTGCCGTGGCCCGCATCGAGAAAGATGTGCATGTACGGGTCCGGTGCTTTGGTCGAGGGCACCTCGTTTTCGGCAATCGCCAACACGAATTTCATATCGAGGTGCTTTTGGTACCACTCGACGGTTTCTTTGGCATCTTTGCAGCGGTAGGCGACGTGGTGAACAGATTGAACGAGCATGGGGGTCTCCTAGTGTGAATGGTGGGTGAATCAGAGGTCTTGCAGGGCTGAGTTGATGTGTTGCTGGAACAGATCTTCATCGGCCAGCGCGTTGGCGTTGAGCAAAGCCAGCTTGACGAGGAACAGCTGCGCCTTGTCCGTGCCCGCTTGGTCCAAGGCTGTGGCCAGTGCGTCGTACACGGTTTCGAGTCCGCCGATGGAAAGTGCTTTGTCGGTCATGATTTCCCTTATTGCGGCAAGGCGTTGGTCAGAGCGGCTTGCAGGCGCGTGGCATCCAGTGTGATCCACCGTGCACAAACGTGTTGGTCGGGGCGCAGCAAATACGCGCCACCGTTGGCGGCCACACCATAGCGCTGGCGCAGGTGGCCATCGGCGTCGGGCAAGTACTGGTCGGCGCCCGTTACAGGCTGGGTCGCACCGATGGCGCTCACGTTCAATGGCATGCCTGTTGCACGCGCTGCGCTGATCACCTCTTGCAGTGCTTCAGGCAAATCCGTGTCGGTGAAGTACAGCAGGTCAAAACCACCGCCCAGGTGGTCGAGCAAAAAGTCGTTCGCACCCAAGCGCACGTTTTGTGGCGGTGCGCCGTGCGCCGGGCCACTTTTGAACAAGCCGTTGTCATCGCCCAAGCTGTTGAGCTGGGAGTGCGTGTACTCATGCGGCCGCGAGGTGCGCCAGTGGTACAGCGGGCGCACAAATGCTTGTGTGAGCGAGAGCGACAGCACCGCGTCGCGCAGCAGCCTGAAGCCGGGGCTGGGTGGGGCCATGAAGCGGGTGCTTTTGCCCGCCTCGGTGATGATCTCGCGCGCCGCGCCAACGCGCTCTGTGCTGTGGTTGGTCAGCAGCTTTTGGCCTGCGAGGCCTTTGACCACAAAGGCCAAGTGCCAGCCCAGTGACTGCGCATCCTGGAAAGCGGTGTTGGCCCCGCGCACGCCAAAAATGGGCAGCAGGTGGGCTGCGTCGCCCGTGAAGATCACGCTGCCGTGCACAAAGTCGGGCAGGGTGAGCGTGCGGGCCGAATAAACCGAGGACCAGTCCATCTCCCACTTCAAGCCCGCGTGGCCGATCATGGCCAGCTGCGCGTCGATGCGGGTCTTGAGCGATTCGGGGCGCAGCGCTTCTTCGGGTGTTTCGCCCGGGGGCAACTGGTAGTCCACGCGCCACATGCCGTTCGGTTCGCGGTGCATCAAGATGGTGTTGCCGGGGTTCCAGTCGGGGTCAAAAAAGGCCAAGCGCTCGGTGGGAAAGGGCAGATCAATTCGGATGTCGGCGATCACGAAAAAGCCTTCGTAAGACGCGCCTTCCATTTGCAGGTTCATGGCGCTGCGGATGCCCGACCGGCCCCCGTCAGCGGCCACCACCCAGTCGCTTTCCAGTTCGTAAGGCCCTTCGGGCGTGTCGACGTCGAGCAAAGCGTAGCCGTCTTTCTGCACGACGGCGTTGACCTTGTTGCCCCAGCGAAAATCGATCAGCGGGTTGGCTTTGCAAGCGTCGTGCAGGTACTCCTCCATGAATTGCTGCTGCACGTTGATGATCGGGAAAAACCGGTCATCGGCGTCGTGCGGTGCTTCCATGCGGAACACGCGCTGACCGCGGTAAAACGAGTTGCCAAAGCGCCAGGGCAGACCGCCTGCGGTCATGCGGTCGGCCACGCCGACTTGCTGCAGGATTTCCATGGAGCGGCGGGTGAAACAAATCGCCCGGCTGCCTTGCGAGAACTGCAACTCGGCGCT
>JAGNVG010000110.1:0-3845 GCA_017986605.1 Limnohabitans sp. | reverse complement strand
CGGATAGACCGACTGGCTGTCCATGTCGGTCAGCTTATGCAGTTGGTGCAGACGGTAGGTCAGCGTTCGGTCGAGTGGCTTGGGCATTCTTCTCTTCAGTCAGAAGGGATGTGAAAGAAGGCCTGATCTTAGGTTGATTTGGTTGCGTGCGCAACTAAGTAGAAACACCGATGGTTGTACGCGCAACCAAATGGGTGTAAAAAAGCCTGAGGCTTGCTCAGGCATTTTGGGGCGTTCGGTGTCAGAACCGCGGCAGATCCGGGTGCTTGATGGCGCCTGCCCGCACCAGCATCTTGCCGTATTCGGCGCAGCGGTTCAGCGTCGGAATCACTTTGCCGGGGTTGAGCAAGCCCTGAGGGTCAAAGGCGCGTTTGACGGCGAACATCTGCTCGTTTTCTTCAGCGCTGAACTGCACACACATGCTGTTCACTTTCTCGATGCCCACGCCGTGCTCGCCCGTCACCGTGCCGCCCATGGCCACGCTGGTTTCCAGAATCTCGGCACCAAACAGCTCGCAGCGGCGCAGCTGGTCGGCGTCGTTCGCGTCGAACAGGATCAGCGGGTGCAGGTTGCCGTCGCCCGCATGGAACACGTTCAGGCAGCGCAGGGCGTATTTGGTTTCCATCTCACTGATGGCTTGCAGGATATCGGCCAGGCGCTTGCGCGGGATGGTCGAGTCCATGCACATGTAGTCGGGGCTGATACGGCCAGACGCAGGGAAAGCGTTTTTGCGGCCGCTCCAAAACTTCATGCGCTGGGCTTCGTCGCGACTGACCGAAATGGCCGTGGCGCCGCAGTCACGCAGCACCGCGCTCATGCGGCCGATTTCTTCTTCCACCTCTTCGGGTGTGCCATCGCTCTCGCACAACAAAATGGCTGCAGCGCTCAGGTCGTAGCCTGCGTGGACAAAGTCTTCCACCGCAATCGTCATGGGGCCATCCATCATCTCCAGCCCGGCTGGGATGATGCCGGCCGCGATGACGGCGGCCACAGCATCACCGGCTTTGCGCACGTCGTCAAAGCTGGCCATGATGCAGCGGGCCAATTGGGGTTTGGGCACCAGCTTGACGGTGACTTCGGTGGTCACGGCCAGCATGCCTTCGCTGCCGACCAGCACGGCCATCAGGTCGTAGCCCGAGGTGTCGAGCGCGTCGCTGCCAAATTCGATCGGGTCACCTTCAATGGTGAAGCCCTTCACCTTGAGCACGTTGTGCACCGTCAGGCCGTATTTGAGGCAGTGCACGCCCCCAGAGTTTTCCGCCACGTTGCCGCCAATCGTGCAGGCGATCTGACTAGACGGGTCGGGTGCGTAATACAGACCATAGGGCGCGGCCGCCTCGCTGATGGCCAGGTTGCGCACACCGCATTGCACCAAGGCGGTACGGCTGACCGGGTCTACAGTTTTGATCTGGTTGAAGCGGGCCATCGACAGGGTGACGCCCATGCGGTGCGGCATGGCACCGCCTGACAGGCCCGTGCCCGCGCCACGTGCCACCACCGGCACTTGCAAGGCGTGGCAGGTTTTCAGCACGGCTTGCACTTGTGCTTCTGTCTCGGGCAAAGCCACGACCAGTGGGCGCTCTCGGTAAGCGGTCAGGCCGTCGCACTCGTAGGGCGTGGTGTCTTCGGGGGTGTAAAGAATGGCGTCAGCGGGCAACACCTGGCTCAGAGCCTTGACCACTGCGCGTTGGCGCTCGGCACGTTCAGTGGCGGTCAGTTGCTGTGTTTCGGCAGGGGTGTTGGCGCTCATGGCATGAAAGACCTGTGATGAAGGTTCAACTGTACGCGCAAGCCTGAGCAAAGTGGCTGAATAAACTTTGAGGGCCTTGTGAATTTGACCGCTCAGGCCAGCGCCTTTTTCAACCAGTCGGCAAAAGTGGCGCATTCCCAGCGCTCCATGGTGCCGGTGCGCCAGCACAGGTAGTGGGCGTGCGGGCTGGGCACGCTGCGCTCAAAGAGGCGAACCAATTGCCCACTTTCCAGCCAGGGGGCACCCAGCTTGGTGCGGATCAGGCCCACGCCTAGGCCTTGTGCGGCGGCGTCGCACATCAGGCCAATGTCGTTGAACGAGGATCCATCGGTGGGCTCGGGCCAGTCCAGGTCGTGCGCGGCAAACCAAGTGCGCCAGGGCTCCAGCGGGCTGCGCAAGAGGGCCACGCCCTGCAGGTCTTCTGCGTTGGCAAAGGGGCCGTTCTCCCGCAGCCAAGCGGGCGAGGCCAAAGGCGTGACTTCGTCTTTGGCCAGACAAACGTGTTCCACGTCCGAGTAGCGACCCGTTCCAAAGCGCACCGTCAGATCGGCGTCTTCGGCGACCACATCGAGCAGGGGAATGCTCACTTGCAGTGTGATGTCGATCTCGGGGTAGGCGTCCAAAAAGTGCTTGAGTCTCGGCATCAAGACCGAGCGGGCAAAAGTCGGGGTCACTGCCAAGCGCAGTTTGCGACGGCCTGGCGTGTTGCTGGCGCTGGGAAAGCGCTGCAGTGACACCAGACCTTCGCGCACATGAGCCAGATATTCGATGCCTTCGGTGGTGAGCGAAAAATCGGCCCGGCCAAACAGCTTGGTGCCAATGATTTGTTCCAGCTGCTTGACCCGGTGGCTCACGGCACTGGGCGTGACACACAACTCCTCAGCTGCTTGCGTGACGCTGCGCAAGCGCGCCAAGGCCTCAAAGGTCAAGAGGCATTGGATCGGCGGTATGCGAGAGGTGGCGGACATGGTGACTCAGTCGGACGCAGCGCTAAAGGTTGGCTCCAGCAAAGCTGGTTATTTAAAGATCACGGTTTTGTGGCCGTTGATCAGCACGCGGTGTTCGCTGTGCCACTTCACGGCGCGTGCCAGCACCTGGCTTTCGGTATCGCGACCTTGGGCTGTGAGGTCTTCAACCGTTTTGCTGTGGTCCACACGGGCCACATCTTGTTCAATGATCGGCCCTTCGTCCAGATCGGCGGTCACATAGTGCGCTGTCGCGCCGATCAACTTCACACCCCGGTCGTGTGCTTGGTAATAAGGCTTGGCGCCCTTGAAGCTGGGCAAAAAGCTGTGGTGGATGTTGATGGCGCGCCCGGCCAACTTGCGGCACAGGTCGTCACTCAAAATTTGCATGTAGCGAGCCAACACGACCAACTCCGCACCTTCGGCCTGGATGATCTCGTACTGCTTGGCCTCGGCTTGCGCCTTGTTGTCTTTGGTCACCGGGATGTGGTGAAACGGCACGTTGTAGCTGGCGGCGAGTTGGTAGAACTCGCGGTGGTTGCTCACGATGGCGCGAATGTCCAAAGGCAGCAGACCGCTTTTCCAGCGGAACAACAGGTCATTGAGGCAGTGGCCTTCCTTGCTGACCATGAGCACAGTGCGCATGGGCTGGGCGGTGGCGTGCAGGTCCCACTTCATGCTGAAGGTTTGGGCAAAAGCGGTCCATTGGGCATTCAGGCTTTCACCGTCCAATTGATCACACGCAAACTGCACCCGCATGAAAAACAGGCCGGTGTCATGGTCGTTGTACTGGGCCGCTTCTTCGATGTTGCCCCCGCGCTCCAGCAAAAAACCCGACACGGCATGCACGATGCCAGTGCGGTCAGGGCAGGAGAGGGTCAGGATGTAGGTCGTGGTCATGGGTAAAACTGCAGGTTTTGCCGTGTCCTGTAAAGGGGCAGGCACAGACATTTCTGGACGCTCTATTGTAGAGACCCTGCTTTTTGCCCTTCAGCTTGTCACCTGCGGGCAAAGAAGGCGAACTTTGCCCATTAAACTGGTCAGTTGAATCGATATCAAGGAGTTATTGCCGTGACCCACCCCGACATCAACATGGACAACCAGTGGTTGCCCTTCACGCCCAACCGCAC
>JAGNVG010000109.1 GCA_017986605.1 Limnohabitans sp. | reverse complement strand
GCCTGTTGCCAGCGGCGCGGTGTCAGCTCCAGCCAGGCCACCGACCAAACCAGGCACACACTGGCAGAGGCCGCCGCCAAACCCAAGGTGGTCCACACCGTGGGGGCACTGGCGATCACTTGCGCCCAGGCATCACCCGTCCACAGCGATGGCCAAAGCTGCGGAAAAGGCCAGACACCCGACACACTGCCCACCGCCAAGGCCCACCAAACGGCAGCGTAGCTTGTGATGATGGTGGTCCAAAAAACATTCGGCCGCAGGGGCAGCCTCCTACAAAAATGCAGAACCCATGGCGGGGCTTTCTGTGGGTGCCAGCCCTCCCGATCCGTCGTCTGACTTTGTGGGAGCGAGCCCCTGCTCGCGAATTTGCGCATGGCTGCGACCACTCGCAACGCCATCACAGTGAGCACGCCCGCCAGCAGCAGCGTGCCCGTCAGACAACCCGCCGCTGCCGCACCTTGCGCCTGCATGGCCGCATCGGCATCACCCAGCCATTGCCAGGCCAGCACCGCCAAAGTCGGTGGCGTCGCAGGGCCGATGATGAGCGCCATGTCCACCACCGTGAGGCCATAGGCCAACACCGCCAACAGCGGCCAGCGCAAGCGCGGGGCCAGCTGCGGCCAGACCACTTGGGCAAAGGCGGTGGCGGGCGTGTGGCGCAAAGTTTGGGCGAGTGCAAATTCGGCTTGCCATCGTCGGCGCAGGTCTTCACGTTGAAGTTGCGTAGCGGCCACCCAGAGCAAAAACGGCACTTCCTTGAGCCACAGCGCCAAAATCAATCCCAAACCCCACGGGTCTTGTGTGGTCAACCAAGGCGGTGGTGCATCAAAACCCGACAGGCCCGGCGACACCAGGCGCAAAGCCCAGCCGCTGGGCGAAAGCCACAACACCAAGCCAATGGCCATGGCCGCGTGCGGTGTGGCCAGCAAGGCAGGCACATGGGTGAGCCAGCGGGCCAATTGCTGCCGAATGAAACCATGGGCCAACAAACGCGCCACGGTCCACCACACCAGCAATGTGGAGGCCAGCCCGGTCCACAGCGTCATGCCCCAAGCACGCAGCGTTTGCGGATCGGCCCACAAGGCCTGCCAAGCGCTGACATCCAGCGCTTGCGAAGCGGCAGCCCACAGCGCCCAGCCCATGGGCAGGGCAGCGATCAAGGCCAGCAAAAAGGTGGGCAAGAAGCTCACACGCCGTAACGGCGGGTCCACTCTTTTTCGAGTGCATCGACCCAAGAGGCATGCGGCTCGGGCAGCACGGGGGCCGTCACGGCCACTTGTCCGGGTCGTGAGGCGGATTGAAAACGCGCACGCTCAGCCGCAGGCAAGCGGGCCACATCGAGCACCGTTGGGTCGCCCCAGACATCGATGTCGGCCTTGCGTGCTTGCGCAGCGGGCGACAGCAAAAAGTTGGCGACGACTTGTGCCCCCGCTTTGCTGGGCGCGTTGTAAGGAATGGCCACAAAGTGGGTGTTGCCAATCGCTCCCTTGGCGAACTGCCAGCTCTGCACCGTGGCGGGCAGGCGTTTGGCAGCGATCTCGTTGGCCGCTTCATTGGGGTTGAAAGTGAGGGCCATCACCAACTCACCATCGGCCATCATCTGGCGCACGGCGGCCGAGTTTTGCGGGAACTGTTTGCCACCGCGCCACAAGTGCGGGTGCAGCGCATCCAAAAAGCGCCACAGCGGCGCGGCTTGCGCTGCCAAAGCCGCAGGCGTCACAGGCTGGGCCAGCGCATTCACGTCCGGCGCGTGTTCGATCAAGGCCTGCTTGACGAAGGTGGTGCCATGAAAGTTGGGCGGGCGCGGGTAGGTGATGCGCCCGGGTTGGCTGCGGGCCAAGGCCAGCAACTCGGCCATGTTTTGGGGTTGTTTAGGCAGACGCTGGGCATCGGCAAAAAACGTGAGCTGGGCCATGCCCCAAGGCGATTCGAGACCATCAGTGGGCACCGAAAAATCGACCAGCGTGGTGGGCTTGCCCACGGTGTCTACCCACTGGAAATTGGGCAAGGCTTGTGCGAAGGGCGCAGACAACAAACCACCCTGCTTCATGGCGGCAAAGTTCTCGCCGTTGATCCAGACCAGGTCCACCGTGCCCTCGGTGTCTTTGCGGCCAGCTTGCTTTTCGGCGCGAATGCGTTTGACCACATCGGCCGCATCGCTGATCTTGACGTGCTGCAGCTTGACGCCAAAGTCGCGCTGCAACTCGGCCGCTGCCCATTGCAAGTAAGCGTTGATGCGTTCGCTGCCAGCCCAGGCGTTGAAGTACACCGTCTGGCCGCGTGCGGCGCGCTCGGTGTCAGCCCAGGCCGCTGCGGAAGCGGATGCGGGGGCGGCGGCCTGCGTGGCCCAAGGGGCCAAGGCGGCAGCGCCTGCGAGGGTCAAGGTGTGGCGACGGTTGATCTGGAATGAAGAACTCATGTTGGAGAGGGCTGCGTGCGCAGCGCTGTTGACGGTTTAAAAGCCAAAGGTATGCATTTTCGCAGCATGTCAATCCGCTGCATGACTCGGGCCATTAGGTTAAAGAAAACCTCAAAACAAAGTGGTCGCACGCAACCAGGCGTCTGGCAACAGGGGCACGATTTGGGCTTCGAGCCATTTATCAGCGCCCGTGGCAATGGCCACACCCGCCAGAAATATCAGACCGCCAAACACCTTCTTGACCCGGTCGCCCTGGGCCAACACCTTGTCGCGGACCGCCTGAAAACCACGGCGTGAGGCATAGGCCACCGCGACCAGGGGAATGGCCGCGCCCATGCCAAACAGGCCCAACACAATGCCACCGCGCACTGCACCGCCTTCGCTGGCCACCAAGGTCAGCGCCGAGGCCAGCAAAGGACCTGAGCAAGGGCTCCAGACCAAACCCAGCACCGCACCCAGCAACAGGGCGCCACCCAAAGTGTCACCTTTCAAGCGCGAGGACACGCCGTTCGCCCCACTGGCCAGCGGCATCATCCATTGGGTGAAGCGATCATTGAGCACCGGCACCCACATCATCACACCCAGCGCCATCAGCAGCACCGCCCCAAACAAGCGCACATGCTCGCTGTCTAGGCCAATGGCCGGCCCCAGTGCACCCAGCACCACCCCGATACCCGCAAACGACAAGGCCATGCCCACGCCCATGGCCACAGGGGCCAAGCGGTTGCCCTGTGCAGCCCCTCCCAACACCATGGGCAAGATGGGGAAAACGCAAGGCGATAAAGTGGTCAAGCTGCCGGCCAGCAAGCTCAAACCCAGGTGACTGATGGCCAAGTCCATGAGGTGCTTTTCTAATCAGGTGGAAGGTTTATTGGGCCGACAGCAACGCTGTCTTCAGTGCCTGCGGGTCGGTGACACCACCCGAGCGGTGCTTTTGCTCTTGGCCTTTGAAAACGATCAAGGTCGATTGCGAGCGAACGCCCATCTGGCGCTTGAGTTCGCGCTCTTGGTCATAGTCCACCACCAGCAAAGTGCCCGGCACAGTCGCATCGCCTTTGAAGGTGTTGAAAGCTTTTTCTTGCACCAGACAAGTGGGGCACCACTTGGCATGAAAGTGCAGACTGACGGCTTCACCGGCTTGCTGTTTTTGTGCCAAGGCCTGAGCGCTGTAAGGCGCAACGTCGAGGGCATGCGCTGCGCCTGCGAGGGTCAACAAGGTCCATGCCAAGCCCCAAGAAGAGAGGTTTTGAATCATGTTTTTCATATCGAGTGCTTTCAAAAGTTGAGGTCAATCCATCAGACCGAGGTCGTCCAAAGCTTGCGCAAACCGGCATCCATCGACAACCGACCCGGCCCCATGAACACCAGCGGCAGCAGCATGGCGATGTAGATCACGGGCAGCTTGAAGTTGCCAAAACCGTCGTTGGTCAGCGCGTAGCCCTTGAGCAGTTCACTCAGGCTGGACCACGACTCGGGCCAGTGCACGCTGAGCATGGCCACCACGGTGAGCACGATCAGCGAGGCTGAGAAAAAGCGTGTACCCAATCCGATGACCAAGGCGATGGCCCCCACGACTTCAAATCCTGTGGCCAAGGCCCAGTTGAGGTCGGCTGGGATCAAATGAAATGGCCAGGGAAATTGATCTTGGATGTCGGCAAACCAGTTGCTGCCGTGCAGCTTTTCAAAACCAGCTTCGCCAAATTCCCAAGCCAGCAGCAATCTCAAGCTGAGCAGGCCGATCCAAAGACCGAGCAAATCGAGTGCATGGATACCGCGACGGGCGAGTTGAAAGGTGTTGTTCATGTGCGTGTTCCCAATAAGACGCCTTGCTCGCGCAGGCTGATGAGGAGTTGTTGTCCGAAGCCTTGCAAGGCTTGCGGGTCGGGGTGGTTCATGTCGGTGGCCAGTTGCGCAAAGGCTTGTTGACCGCTCAGGCCCTGGTCCAGCAGACTCAGCACATGGGCCGTGACGGCATTGATTTCGGCAAATTGCACATCGAGTTGCGCATCGCGAAACACCACCAAAAATGTGGGCTCCGCCTGGCGCGGCTGCCAGTCGGGACCAATGCGGTGCACGGGCCAGGGGCTGACCACATCCACCCGTGCGGGGTTGAGGCACACGCTTGACAGCATCATGTCGCCCTGCGGGTCGTGCGGGGGAGGCGTAACGTCCATCACATCCACTGCCAGTTCGGCCCATTCGTAACGCGCCAGATCGGCCAGCCAGACTGGCAAGGGCTGGGCGATGTGGTGCTCACTCAGGTAGCGCACAAACTCGCGCGGGATTTCGCGAAACCAAGGCGTGTGCGAAGGCCAGTCGCGGTAAAAGGTGCGGCACAGTCTGCGCCAACGGGTATCGCCCAGCAGTTGTCGGCTGACCGGAAAGCAGCTGTCCAGAAAACCGCAAACGTTGTTGAACAGCAGTTCGTTGTAGACGCCCATGCGTCGCCCGGGTACGCCCGGTGGGCGGCGCGTGTGGTGCGGGTCGCGCAGGTGCGCGGCCATCTGGTGCTGGAATTCTTGGAAGGCCAGCATCACGCCACCTGCCTTTTGACGGAGTGGGCTTGCGCACCCCATTGCGCAACAGCTTGCGCGCCGAAGGCCTGGTGCTGCAAGTGCGCAATGTGCGCCACCTCTTGGACGAGGATCGGCAGATCGGGGATGTTGAAGTCGCGCTCTAAGCAGGTAGGCACCGGATGGCCCATGCGCTGGTAAGTGGCTTGCAGCAGTTGCCAGACCGGATCGATCACCTCGCTGCCATGGGTGTCAATGACCAGGCCGTCTTCTTCGACATAGTGCCCGGCCACATGCACATAGCAGGTGCGCTCCAGCGGCAGCTGCGCCAGATAGGCGTGTGGGTCAAAACCGAAGTTGCGGCTGTTGACATAGATGTTGTTCACATCCAAGTGCAGCAAGCAATCGGCCCGCTCGACCACGGCCCGCACAAATTCGGGTTCGGTCATTTCAGCACCCGGGGGCGCGATGTAAGTGGATGCGTTTTCCACACCGATGCGCATGCCCAAAATGTCTTGCGCGCGGGCGATGCGCTCGGCGGTGTAACGCACGGCTTCTTCGGTCATGGGAATCGGCAGCAGGTCGTACAGGTGGCTGTCGTCAGCGCACCAGGACAGGTGTTCGGTAAAGAGGGTGATGCCGTGCGTGCGCATGAAGTCTCGGGTGCGGCGCAGCAAGGTTTCGTCGAGTGCACCAGGCCCGCCCAATGACAGCGACAGGCCATGACACACAAAGGGGTAGCGTTCGGTGAAGGCACGCAGCGTGTGCGCAGAACGACCGCCCATACCGGCCCAGTTTTCTGGGGCGATTTCGAAAAATCCGATCTCGGGCGGCACGGCTTGCTGCAATGCCGGGATCAACTCACGGCGAAAGCCCAGACCGGCTGGATTGAAAGTTGTATGCACCATGTTCATCGCCTTGTATCGGTGTGGCGTCAGCGAACGCCAAGCACACCGTGGTGTGCACAGCATCCGCTGACTGCTTCAGTCTTGAATCAAGATTTCTTAGCGCCGCAAGAGGCGTCTTTTTTCTTGTCGCCACCGCAAGAGCCTTCTTTGGCTTTCTTGTCAGCGCCGCACTTGGCTTCGCCGCACTTGCCGTCTTTGGCCTTGGTCGCGCCTTTTTTGTCAGCGCCGCACTTGGCTTCACCGCACTTGCCGTCTTTGGCTTTGGTGTCGGCCTGGGCCACTTGGTAGCCGGCGTCCAATGTCTTGGCAGCAAAAGGATTGCCCGCAGCGTGCGCAGGCATCAAGGTGACGGCCGCAAATGCAGAACCCAAGGCGATGGTGAGAAGTTGTTGCTTTTTCATGTTGAATCTCCGGAAAGGTTGAAGTTGGATATCAACAGCTCTCGTTGGTGCATCAAGGCACTTTTCAATCGCTGTCATGGTGTAATCCGCCGCAAGCCCATCAGAAGTTACACATGCCACCTGCAATTTGTTTCTTTTTGTATCTGTAACTTTTTCACCCCTTTGGACGAACTGACTTGAGCGAAAGCCTGCAAACCCAAGAAGCCGAACTGCACGCCGCATGGATGCAATCCCTGCAAGGCGATCACGCCAGTTACCAACGTGCCCTCGGCCTCATGAGCGGCCATGTGCGGCGCTTTCTGCAAAAACGGATGCAATCCCAACTCAGCGATGTCGAGGACCTTGTGCAAGAAACCCTGATGGCGATCCACCAAAAACGCCACACCTACCAAAGCGACCAGCCTTTGACAGCCTGGATGTACGCGATTGCGCGCTACAAATGGGTGGATCATTTGCGCGCACATGGTCGCCGCGAGGGGCTGCACGACGACATCGACGACTGGTCTGAGACCTTGGCGGTAGACAGTGAAGAAGAAGCCAGCGATGCGCACAAAGACCTGGAGGTCGTGTTGGCCGATTTGCCGCTGCGCCAACGCGAGGCCATCGAGCACACGCGCTTGATGGGTTTGTCCATCACCGAAACCGCCGAGCGGACCGGGCAAAGCGAAGCTTCGGTCAAAGTGAACATCCACCGGGGCCTGAAAACCTTGATGGCCAAATGGGGAGCCAAAGCATGAAAACGAACGACCTGATTGCCTTGCTGGCCACCGACACACTGCAGCCGCAAAAACCTGTACGTCAGCAGCTGCTGCGCCAACTGCTGTTGGGTGCGCTGGTCTGTGGCCTGTTGTTGTGGGCCTTGTTCGGCCTGAACCCACAGATGGATCAAATGGCGGTGCATCCGGCCTTCATCACCAAAATGCTGTGGCTCACGGCCTTGATGGGTTTCAGCTTGTACGGCCTGTTTCGCTT
>JAGNVG010000013.1 GCA_017986605.1 Limnohabitans sp. | reverse complement strand
TTTGGCTTTGACTTGGTTCACGATGCCAGCAAAAGCGGCCTTGTCGTGCACGGCGATGTCCGCCAGCATCTTACGGTCGATTTCGATGGCAGCCTTCTTCAGGCCGTTGGCGAACTGGCTGTAGGTCAGACCGCATTCACGCGCAGCGGCGTTGATACGGGCAATCCACAACTGACGGAACACACGCTTTTTGGTGCGGCGGTCACGGTAGGCGTATTGACCAGCCTTCATCACCGCCTGTTTGGCGATACGGAAGACATTGCCGCGGCGACCGCGGAAACCTTTTGCAAGGGCCAAAACTTTCTTGTGACGGGCGCGTGCCGTTACACCACGTTTAACGCGAGGCATATTTATTCTCCTTGTTCGTCAGTAATTACAGGCCAGCCATGGGCAGCATCTGAGCGATGTGACCCATATTGGTCTCATGCACAGCGACTGCACCGCGAAGGTGACGCTTGTTTTTGGTGGTCTTCTTGGTCAGGATGTGACGTTTGAAGGCTTGACCGCGTTTAACGGTTCCACCGGGACGAACACGGAAGCGCTTTTTAGCACTGCTTTTGGTCTTCATCTTGGGCATATCAATGCTCCTTTAATTGTGCTCGTGAGGCGTCTGCAAAAAGTTTGCAGCCTTGTTGGCCCCGAGCCACTTTTAACAAAAACTGCCCTAAAGCAATTTTTGATTCGATCTGCCCGAAGGCAGCTCAAACTCTTTTACACCGGCTCGGCAGGTGCCGCAGCATCTGCTGCTTTGCCGCCCGCAGCCGGTTTCTTACGTCCTGGCGCAATCATCATGATCATCTGGCGGCCTTCCAGTTTTGGAAACTGCTCCACGATGATCGAATCAGCCAATTCGTCACGAATCCGGTTCAACAAGGCCATACCCAACTCTTGGTGGGTGATCTCGCGACCACGGAAACGCAAAGTGATCTTGCATTTGTCACCATCTGCCAAAAAGCGGCGGATGTTGCGCATCTTGATGTTGTAGTCCCCATCATCGGTACCCGGACGGAACTTGACTTCCTTGATGTCAATGACCGTTTGCTTGGCTTTGGCTTCCGCCGCACGCTTTTGCTCTTGGTATTTGAACTTGCCGTAGTCCATCAAACGGCAAACCGGAGGGGTGGCTGTGGCGGCAATTTCAACCAAGTCCACATCCATCTCACCTGCAAGACGCAAAGCCTCGGCCAAGGACAAAATGCCCATCGGCTCATTTTCAGGGCCGGAAACACGGACCTCAGGGGCCATGATTTCACGGTTCAAACGGTGTTTACGTTCTTCGCGGTGGCGACGATCACGAAATTCGGTAGCGATGACTCAATCCTTTACGGAACAAAACTGCAACAAGCAGCCTATCCATCTTTGTGCCCACGGGCCAAAGCTTCTGGCGAAAAACACCTTCAGGCTTTAGAAGCGATGTCGGCTGCAATGAGTTCAATGAACGCATCGATCGACATCACACCGAGGTCTTTGTTGCCTCGGGCGCGCACTGCGACGGTACCTGCCGCCTTCTCTTTGTCGCCAGCGACAAGGATGTAAGGCAGCTTTTGCAACGAATGCTCTCGTATTTTATACGTGATTTTCTCGTTACGCAGATCCAAATCAACCCTAAGGCCTTGATTTGACACTGATTTTTGCAGTTTTGCAGCGATTTCGCGACAGTAATCGGACTGCGCATCGGTGATGTTGAGCACCGCCACCTGAACAGGAGCCAGCCATGTCGGCAATGCGCCGGCATGTTGCTCGATCAAAATACCGATGAAACGCTCCAAGCTGCCCACAATGGCACGGTGCAGCATGATAGGGCGGTGGCGTGAGCCGTCCTCACCCACAAATTCAGCGTCCAAGCGCTCGGGCAAGTTGGGATCGACCTGGATCGTGCCGCATTGCCACTCGCGGCCAATCGCATCTTTCAAGGTGTATTCGATTTTGGGGCCATAAAACGCGCCCTCACCCGGCAAATAGGAAAACTCGCAACCAGAAGCCCGCAAGCCTTCTGCCAGCGCGTTTTCGGCACGGTCCCAACTTTCTTCGGTTCCAATGCGTTGCTCGGGACGGGTCGAGAGTTTGTAGATGATGTCGGTGAAACCAAAGTCTTTGTAGACCTTTTGCAGCAAGGTGGTGAAGGCCACCACTTCGTCTTGAATTTGGTCTTCGGTGCAGAAAATATGGCCGTCGTCTTGGGTGAAGGCGCGCACGCGCATGATGCCGTGCAAGCCACCGCTGGGCTCGTTGCGGTGACATTGGCCAAATTCACCGAAGCGCAGTGGCAAATCGCGGTAACTCTTGATGCCTTGCTTGAAGATGATGATGTGCCCAGGGCAGTTCATCGGCTTCAACGCATAGTCACGTTTTTCCGACTCGGTGACAAACATGTTCTCGCGGTATTTGTCCCAATGGCCGGTTTTTTCCCACAGGCCCTGATCCAAGATTTGCGGGCCTTTGACTTCCATATAACCGTTGTCACGGTAGACACGGCGCATGTACTGCTCCACTTCTTGCCACACGGTCCAGCCTTTGGGGTGCCAAAACACCGTGCCTGGCGAATGTTCGTCGATGTGGAACAAGTCCAGTTCACGCCCGAGTTTGCGGTGATCACGCTTTTCCGCCTCTTCCAGCCGGGTCAGGTACTGCTGCAAATCGTCTTTACTGGCCCAGGCGGTGCCATACACGCGTTGCAGCATTTCATTCTTGCTGTCACCACGCCAGTAGGCACCGGCCACTTTCATCAGCTTGAAATGCTTGAGCTTGCCGGTGCTGGGCACGTGCGGGCCCCGGCACAGGTCTTCAAACGCGCCTTCGCGGTACAAGCTCACGTCCTGATCGGCAGGAATGCTGGCAATGATCTCGGCTTTGTAGTGCTCGCCCAAACTCTTGAAATAAGCCACGGCCTCGTCACGCGGCAACACCCGACGCACCACTGGCTCGTCCTTGTTGGCCAACTCTGTCATGCGTTTTTCGATGGCCACCAAATCTTCCGGGGTAAAGGGGCGGCTGTACGAGAAGTCGTAATAAAACCCGTTGTCGATCACTGGACCAATCGTGACCTGCGCTTGAGGAAACAGGTCCTTGACCGCATAGGCCAGCAAGTGCGCTGTCGAGTGGCGAATCAGCTCCAAGCCTTCAGAGTCTTTGGCCGTGACGATGGCCAAATCCGCGTTGGAGGCCATGCTGAAGCTGGTGTCGACCAGCTGGCCATTGACTTTGCCGCCCAAAGCGGCCTTGGCCAAACCCGCGCCAATCGAGGCAGCCACCTCGGCCACGGTCACAGGACCGGGGAATTCACGCAAAGAACCGTCGGGAAGTTTGATCTGAACCATGAGTCTCAAAAAGTAAAAAAGCGCGGCATGGGCCGCGCTTGAAAGAATAGCCTGAACGCAGAGGGCAGATTTTACGCCGCCCTCGCCTTCCATCCTTTAAAAGCAGATCAGTGGAACTGCTCTTCTTCAGTCGAACCGGTCAAAGCCTTGACCGAAGACGAGCCACCTTGAATCACAGTGGTCACGTCGTCGAAGTAGCCTGCACCCACTTCTTGCTGGTGTGACACGAAGGTGTAACCCTTGTCGCGTGCAGCGAATTCAGGCTCTTGCACCATCTCGGTGTAGTGCTTCATGCCTTCGCCACGAGCGTACGCATGGGCGAACTGGAAGGTGTTGAACCAGTTGATGTGGATACCGGCCAATGTGATGAACTGGTATTTGTAACCCAACGCCGACAGGTCGTCTTGGAAAGAAGCGATCTGGCTGTCGTTGAGGTTTTTCTTCCAGTTGAACGATGGTGAGCAGTTATACGACAACAGCTTACCTGGGCAGGCTGCGTGCACGGCTTGCGCGAATTCACGGGCGAAGCCGATATCTGGCACACCGGTTTCGCACCACACCAAGTCAGCGTAGGGTGCATAAGCGACACCGCGGCTGATGGCTTGCTCCAGACCGTTCTTAACACGGTAGAAACCTTCTTGAGTGCGCTCACCAGTCAGGAAAGGCTTGTCATTGGCATCGTGGTCAGAGGTGATCAGGTTGGCGGCTTCTGCATCGGTGCGGGCCAACACGATGGTGGACACACCCATGACGTCGGCGGCGAAACGTGCAGAGATCAATTTCTCGCAAGCTTCTTGAGTAGGAACCAGCACTTTGCCACCCATGTGGCCGCACTTTTTCACAGCAGCCAATTGGTCTTCGAAGTGCACGCCAGCAGCGCCGGAGGCAATCATGTTCTTCATCAGCTCGAAAGCGTTCAACACACCACCGAAGCCGGCTTCTGCATCGGCCACGATGGGCAAGAAGTAGTCGATGAATTCCTTGGAACCTGGCTCGATGCCACGGCCCCACTGGATTTCGTCAGCACGCTTGAAAGTGTTGTTGATGCGGCGAACCATGGTGGGCACCGAGTCGTACGCGTACAGCGACTGGTCGGGGTACATGGTTTCAGACGTATTGCCGTCAGCGGCGACTTGCCAGCCCGACAGGTACACGGCTTCCAAGCCCGCTTTAGCTTGCTGCATGGCCTGGCCAGCGCTGATGGCACCGAAAGCATTGACGTAACCTTTTTTGGCACCGCCATTGATTTTTTCCCAGAGCTTTTCTGCGCCGCGCTTGGCCAAGGTGTGCTCGATGGGCATGCTGCCGCGCAGACGCACGACATCGGCTGCGGAGTAACCGCGCTTGACGCCTTTCCAACGGGGGTTGGTTGCCCAGTCTTTTTCGAGGGCGGCGATTTGCTGTTCACGGCTCAGTTGTTGATTGAGGTTAGCTGGCATGGAAGTGCTCCTGAAGTCAAGTTGAAATCGGGCGATGTGGGCAGCGAATTCTGCTTTGTCGTTGGCGCAATCTTAACTCTTCTACAAGACTTATTTTCATTCTTATGTCTTATACAAGACATATTTTTATTTATTTAAAATCAACAACTTATAAATACAATTTCACAATATGACTTTTAATTTTCCATATTGAGAAAATTTGCGGCAACGCAACATTGAGAAATTTCAAATAATGAAATCCAGGTACGCGTCATGAAAGATGAAGCACATCGCTGCTGACGACCATGCCATCTGCGTCGGCATAAAGCCAATCACCGCTATGAACCGGTGTTCCTTGAATCCCAACCGGTATGCCTGTCAAGCCTTGGTCCGAACGCAATGTCGGCATGGGATTCAATGCCAATGCGCGAATACCGATGGGCAAAACAGAAATCTCTGCCAAGTCACGAACACAACCATCCACCACAATACCGGCCCAACCATTGCGCGCAGCAGCCGCAGCCAAGTTACCCCCTAACAAAGCCCGCTGTAGTGATCCTGCACCATCGACCACCAAGACGCGACCATGACCAGCCGACTCGACCGCCAATTTGACGTGGCTGTTGTCTGCGTAACACTTCACCGTCAAGACCTGACCACAAAAAGCGATTCGGCCGCCATAGTCTTTGAACAATGGGGCGATGACGCGGAACTTCCCTGAAAAGTCTGACTTGTGGGCATCACAAAAATCACACGTCGAAAAAACTACATTGCCGTTTGTCGTCATTAATGGCCTTCAAAAAAATCAAATGACACACAGTGGAGATGAATTGACTTACACAGCGCATACGCACTGAGAAGGTGCGCATTTTTCGAACGAATGATCAAAATCACCGAACAAGGCACAAATCCGCAACAACCCCTATATAAAAATGATTTTTTAGCTTGGAATGCGCCTGTTTCTCCAGTAGCATGCGTGTAGCTGAAACAAACTGTTACTCAGCGACGAACCAACTTCCGATCAAAGGAATTTCATCATGGCAACTGCGAAAAAAACTCCGGCAAAAAAAGCTGCACCCGCTAAAAAAGCAGCTCCGGCAACGAAAGCCGCTCCAGCAAAAAAAGCTGCAGCACCCGCTAAAAAAGTAGCGGCCAAAGCGCCCGCTAAAAAGGCCGCACCAGCGAAGAAGCGCACGCCCAATCCGGCCTTCATGAAGGCTTTGACACCCAGCGCCGCTTTGGCTGCAGTTGTGGGCGCAACCCCACTGCCACGCACTGAAGTGGTCAGCAAGATGTGGGTTTACATCAAGAAGCACAACCTGCAAGACAGCGTGAACCGCCGCGCCATCAACGCCGACGACAAACTCAAAGCTGTGTTTGGCAAGGCCCAAGTCACCATGTTCGAAATGGCTGGCTTGATTGGCAAGCACCTGAAGTAATTCAGACGCTGAGACATGAAAAAACCCGCTTCGGCGGGTTTTTTCATGGTTTCAACAAACTGAACCGAGATGATGGATGCTGCGACTCAAGTCTTTTGCTTGGCGAGTGCCGCTTGGGTAATGGAGTCCAAGGTGGCTCGGGTGGTGATCACTTCGGGATCGAGCATCACCTCGATCAAAGTGCCTTCGGGGCGCGCCATCGCTGCCAAGAGCACGTCTTCGAATTGATCTGTTTTGTGGATCCGCACCCCAACATAGCCATACGCTTGCGCCAAGGCCGTAAAGTCCGGATTTTTCAGCTGCGAGCCCGTGACGTGCGTGGGGTATTCGCGCTCCTGGTGCATGCGGATCGTGCCGTACATGCCATTATTCAAAACCAGAATGATACTTTTGGCCCCGTGCTGCACAGCGGTCGCCAACTCTTGCCCATTCATTAAAAAGTCGCCATCACCGGCAATGGTGAAGACCATGCGCCCCGTCAACACATTGGCAGCGATGCCGGCAGGAACCCCATAACCCATCGCACCAACAGTCGGCGCCAATTGCGTCTTGTGGCCCTTGACCAAACCATGGTGCCTGAAGAAGCGGTGCATCCAGCTCGCAAAGTTACCAGCGCCATTGGTGAGAACCGCATCGGCAGGCAAATGTTTTTGCAGCATGGATACGATTTCGGGCATGTCCACATCGCCCGGCAAGGTCTGTGGTTTCAGATTGTCCAAATACCCTTGGTGCGCTTGTTTCGTCCAATCGACCCAAGGCAACTCAGGCGGTGCCGTCAACACTTCAAGGCTGCGAGCTGCCGCGTTCATCGTGGACAGTATCGCCAAGTCGGCTTGGTAAACACGGTTGAGCTCTTCCGCACTGCCATGGATATGAACCAGCTTTTGCAAGGTCTTGGGGGCCTGCAGCAAGGTGTACCCCCCGGTGGTCATTTCACCAAGGCGAGGACCGATGGCCAAAATCAGATCTGATTCACGCACGCATTGGGCCAAAGCCGGGCTGATGCCGATACCCACATCCCCCGCATATTGGGCATGATGGTTGTCAAAAGTGTCCTGAAACCGAAACGCATTGGCCACGGGCAATTGCCAGTTTTCGGCAAAGCGCTGCAGAGCTTGTGCTGCTTGCGTGGTCCATCCGCCACCACCCGCAATCACCAGAGGCTTACGAGCCGCCAGCATCATGTCGCGCAGCGTGCGCAAAGCCCCCGGATCACTCCAAGCCTGAACGGGCTCCACCCGCCCCAAGGCCTCGGCCCTGACGGGTCGGGTCAGCATGTCCTCTGGCAGCACCAAGACCACAGGACCGGGACGACCATTCATGGCCGTGGCAAAAGCACGTGCAATGTACTCTGGCAAGCGCTCGGGATCGTCTACACGCTCGACCCGCTTGGCCATACCTTTGGTGGAAGGGCCAAAGAAATGGGTGTAGTCCATTTCCTGAAAGGCTTCACGATCCCGCGTATCGCTGGCCACATCACCCACAAAAAGCACCATGGGTGTGGAGTCTTGAAAGGCGGTATGAACACCAATGGAGGCATTGGTGGCACCCGGGCCTCGCGTCACGAAACAAATACCGGGGCGCCCCGTCAGCTTGCCTTGGGCTTCGGCCATGAAAGCCGCTCCGCCTTCTTGCCGGCAGGTCACAAAGCGGATGGCGTCACGGTGCAAGTGAAAGCCATCAAGCACGGCCAGATAACTTTCTCCGGGGACACCAAACGCATGGGTAACGCCTTGGGCCAGGAGGCATTCAACGAGCAGATGGCCAGCTATTTTTGTGTTCATGGGCACATTGTGCACAAGCCGCTCGGACATGGCTGTCGCCCGCGTTAGAGCCAAATCATGTCTGCACAGAGGTCCGTCGCCCTACCCCGAGTGCGGCCCCCACGCTGAGTAAAAGGACCAAAGAAGCCCCCAACAAGGTCGCGCTGTACCAGCCTTTGTCCATCAGAACGCCAAAGACCAAAGGCGACAAGGCAAACCCCACGTCCAGCCCGGAATAGACCAAACCATAGACTCGGCCAGTGGCCCCTTTGGGTGTCGCCTTTTTGATCATCAGATCGCGGCTGGGACCACCAATACCAACAGCCAAACCCGTGGCCGCCAAAACCCACAAAGTCCCGATGTGACCAAACAGGCCACTGGCACACAAAGCCATCAGCACAGCGGCGCAGCTCATGCAAACGGCCACCACACGGTCACTCAGGGTCGGGAAACGAGCGGCCACAAAGCCACCCACCAACATACCGACAGCACCGAACAACATGTAAGCGGTCAAAGTCATGGAAGCCAGCTCCAGGCTCACCCCATGCAGCTCTTTCAAGATGGGAACCGAAAAATTTTGCACCACCGCCAACGTGACTGTGGACAACAGAAAAAAGCCAAAGCACCACCAGACCACAGGCAAGCGCATGAAAGCCAAGTCACTTTGCGCAGAACCCGATACCAACGACTTCTGTGTGTTGGTCAACAAATGCGACCGGTTCCAAACCAGCACCAACAAGACCAAGCCATAAACACAGGCTGCGGCCAGAAATGCATGACGCCAACCCCAAAGGGCAGTGGTCAATGTGAAAAAAACAGGGGCCACCGCCCAACCCAAATTACCGGTCAATCCGTGCACACTGAACGCATAGCCCAACCGTGGTGAGGAAACACGCTGGTTCAAGATGGTGAAGTCGACCGGATGAAATGGCGCATTGCCTAAACCAGCCAAGACCGCAACACCCATCAACGCGGCATAACTGTCGGCCATGAAGGCCAGCGAACAGGCCGCCATGAAGAGCAATTGCGAGATGAACAACACCGGCCGTGCACCGACACGGTCGACCACAAAACCAGCGCAGGCTTGCCCGGTTCCCGAAACCACAAAAAACAAGGTGCTGAGCAAGCCCAACTCAGAGAAGCTCCAGCCGAAATCCCTCATGAAAACAGGGAACATCAAAGGAAGCAAAAGGTGGGAAAAATGGGAACTGGCATGCGCCATGCCAACCAAACCCATCACCTTGGCATCATCGCGCCAAGGGGTGGCGACAACGCCCGAAGAAGCCAATTGCATACGCACCACATCCATTGAGAAGCCGCAGCGTGCCCGTTCTGGAATTGAACGCTCGCACCTCGCAGATCTGAATGAAGTTTAGCCTTGAAAGACCAAGGGGGCTGATCTAGCCCCCTTGTTTGTCAAACGTCCTCGCTCAGGCCTTGGATTCAATCACTGTGAAATCAAACTGACCGGGATGCCGCACAGGGTCCACAGACACCTCGATGTGGCACTTGGGCGGGAACCGTCCTTCCAGCAACAACCGAGACAAGGGGTTTTCCAAACGCTGCTGAATGGCTCTTTTGAGCGGACGTGCACCGAAAACCGGGTCGAATCCCACTTTAGCCAATTCAGACAGGGCCGCAGGACTGACTTCCAGATTCAAATCCATGCGCATCAAACGGTCCTTAAGCACTTGCAACTGGATGGATGCGATGGACGCAATATGGTCGGCATCCAAGCCGTGGAACACCACTGTTTCGTCAATGCGGTTCAAAAACTCGGGGCGGAAATGGGTCTTCAGCTCATCCCACACCGCATCCTTGATGTCTTCAGCAGGCTGCCCCACCATCGACTGAATCAGGTGAGAGCCCAGGTTCGAGGTCATCACGATCACGGTATTCTTGAAGTCAACCGTACGCCCTTGTCCATCGGTCAAACGGCCATCGTCCAACACCTGCAACAAGATATTGAAAACATCTGGGTGTGCCTTTTCAACCTCATCGAGCAAAAGCACGCTGTAGGGTTTGCGACGCACCGCTTCGGTCAGGTACCCGCCCTCTTCGTAACCGACATAGCCCGGGGGGGCGCCCACCAAGCGTGCCACGGAGTGTTTTTCCATGAACTCACTCATGTCAACGCGAATCAGATGGTCCTCGCTGTCAAACAGAAAACCTGCCAAGGCTTTGCACAGCTCGGTTTTGCCTACCCCTGTAGGGCCCAAGAAGAGGAACGAACCGGTCGGCCGGTTAGGGTCGGACAAGCCCGAACGCGAACGGCGAATCGCATTGGCCACGGCCGAGATGGCTTCATCCTGCCCCACCACCCGCTGGTGCAACTTGTCTTCCATCTGCAGCAGTTTTTCGCGCTCACCTTGCATCATTTTGGAGACAGGAATACCGGTTGCGCGAGACACAACTTCGGCAATTTCTTCGGCACCGACCTGGGTGCGCAACAAACGGTGAACGGGTTTTTCGCCTGGTGCCGCCTCTTTGGCCTGCACGTCCTTGAGTGTTTTTTCAAGTGCAGGCAACTTGCCGTATTGCAGCTCGGCCACTTTGTTGAAATCGCCCTTGCGGGTCAGGTCCTCTATTTGCTGACGCAATTGGTCGATTTGCTCACGCACCTGCTGGCCACCTTGCGCCTGGGCTTTTTCAGCCTGCCAAATTTCTTCCAAATCAGCGGCTTCTTTTTTGAGCTTGATGATTTCCTCTTCGATCAAGGCAAAGCGTTTTTGTGAAGCCTCGTCGAGCTCTTTGCGCACGGCTTCACGCTCAATTTGCAACTGAATCAGGCGACGATCCAACTTGTCCATGACTTCGGGTTTGGAGTCGATTTCGATCTTGATCTTGGCAGCAGCCTCATCAATCAGGTCAATCGCCTTGTCAGGCAAAAACCGATCCGTGATGTAACGGTGACTGAGTTCTGCGGCGGCCACAATGGCAGGATCGGTGATGTCCACGCCATGGTGGATTTCGTACTTCTCCTGCAAACCACGCAAGATGGCAATGGTGGCTTCGACCGTTGGCTCGTTGACCAAAATTTTCTGAAACCGTCGCTCCAAGGCCGCATCTTTTTCGATGTACTTGCGGTACTCGTCCAGCGTTGTTGCGCCCACGCAATGCAACTCGCCCCTGGCCAAGGCCGGCTTGAGCATATTGCCGGCATCCATTGCGCCTTCGGCCTTGCCTGCCCCCACCATGGTGTGCAGTTCGTCAATGAACACAATGGTTTGGCCTTCGTCTTTGGCCAGTTCACTCAACACGGTTTTCAGGCGCTCCTCAAACTCGCCGCGGAACTTTGCCCCCGCCAGCAAAGCGGCCATGTCCAGCGACAACACGCGCTTGCCCTTGAGCGAATCGGGGACCTCACCCGCGACAATGCGCTGTGCTAAACCCTCCACAATCGCCGTCTTGCCCACACCAGGCTCCCCGATCAAAACAGGGTTGTTTTTGGTGCGACGCTGCAAGACTTGAATCGCCCGGCGGATTTCGTCATCACGGCCAATGACCGGGTCGAGCTTACCCATGCGGGCGCGCTCGGTCAGGTCGATACAGTATTTTTTAAGCGCTTCGCGCTGGCCTTCGGCATCGGCATTGCCAACCGTCTGCCCGCCACGTACGGCATCAATAGCCGTCTCGAGACTTTTCCGACTCAAGCCATGCTCTTTGGCTAAGCGACCGATATCACCCTTGTTGTCGGTTATCGCCAGTAAAAACAATTCGCTGGCGATGAAAGCGTCACCCCGCTTGATGGACTCCTTTTCTGCGCCCTGGAGTAATTTGGCCAATTCAGGCCCCACCTGAACCTGGTCTTGCCCGGTGACTTGCGGCAACCGCCCCACGGCGGCTTCAGCCGCCACAAGCAAACCTTGCACCTGTACACCCGCACGTAAAAGCAGGGCTTTGGGGCCCTCATCCTGCTTGAGCATAGCCACCAAGACGTGGGCAGGCTCTATGTAGGCATGGTCGCGGCCCAAGGCCAGCGACTGCGCGTCCGACAAAGCTTCATGAAATTTGGTCGTCAATTTATCAAGGCGCATCAATATTCTCCAATAAGCGCTATCTTGGGGGTCATTGCCCATTTTCAAGGCTCGAGGAGATCGTCTTGTTGCCTAAAATCAAGGTCATGAACATTCACCAGTTGTCCGCCAGCTACGATGAACGCCAAGACCGCCTGCTGCTGAAGCTGAACACTCAGGTGGGGCAGGAATTCCGGTTTTGGCTGACACGTCGCATGGCCATACGCCTGCTGCCAGCCATGGATCAATCCATTGTCCGGCTCGAGGCTGCACAACCGGGCATGACCGCCACGGACGCCCCAACACAACACATGCTGACCGAACTCAAACGGGATGCGTTCTTGCAAACTGCTGATTTTTCAACCCCGTATTCGATCGAACCCCAACAATTGCCGCTGGGGGACGAGCCACTTTTGATCACCGATGCGCACCTGACTTTGCAAGCCAATGGCTGCTTACAAATCATTTTTGAAAAGAAAACTGATGAACAAACCCGGGCTTGCCAACTGAACCTACAAGCACCGTTGGTCCACGGCATGATCCATTTGATCCGTCAATGCATGGCCAACGCCGATTGGGGTCTTGTGGTCCAGAGCGCAGAACAACAGCCTGAACCAGAGCCTGACACGGCCTTGAAGGCCCAAATTTACAAGCACTGACCCCGTCAGGCGTTATGGCCGTTGATACCCCAGCGGGCCAACGCGGCGTCGTCGGACACGCGGGCGTCGACCCATTGCGCACCTTGAGGTGTCTGCTCTTTTTTCCAAAACGGTGCCTGAGTCTTCAGGTAGTCCATCAAAAACTCACAGGCTTTGAAGCTTTCACCCCGGTGCGCCGAGGTCACCGCGACAAACACAATCTGGTCAGCAGGCAAAAGACGCCCGACGCGATGCACCACGCGAGCCGCATAAAAATCGAAGCGTTTGTGCGCCTCCTCGATCATGCTTTCGATCGATTTTTCCGTCATCCCGGGGTAATGCTCCAGCTCCATGGCCTGCACTTCATCTTGGGCAACCCCCGTTAAAGCCCGGGTATCTCGCACCGTGCCCACAAAGCTGCACACAGCTCCGACACGTAAATCTTGCGCCCGCAAGGCCGTCAGTTCTTGAGAGACATCGAAGTCTTCGGTCTGAATCGCCACGTTTGGGAGCATGGTCGTTATCCTCCCGTGACGGGTGGGAAAAATGCCACTTCGCAATCGCCCGTCAGCAGCGTGGCGTCGTTCGCCATCACCTGATTGACGGCGACACGCACGGGGCGCCCGATGGCCAGACACTCCGCATGAGCACCCCCACGCGAGATCAGTTGTTGCCTGAAGCTGGCAACGTTGTCGCAGGTAGTTTCGACTGACTCATTGGCCACACCCAAGGTTTCGCGCAAAGAAGCAAAGTAACGCACCTGAATCTTCATGACAACCACTCCGCAAATGGCCAGAAACTGACGAGATCGCCGTGGGCAATGGTTTGGCCTGCAGGGTTATCCACCACACCATCGCCCCAAACGACCGACGTCAGGACGCCCGAGCTTTGGTTGGGGAAGAGATCCAAGCCGCCTTGAGCATTGCGCCGAACGCGCAAAAATTCACGCCGTTTATCCGCCTTGGGCACGTCAAAATGAGCGGGCACTGGCATGCACACAGGCGCCCTTTGCTCGGCGCCCTGCAACGCCAAAATCACAGGCTTGACCAAAAGCAAAAAAGTCATGAAGCTCGACACAGGGTTACCCGGCAAACCGACAAAATGTGCCATACCGGGGGCTGATTCACGGCGCACATGGCCATAGGCAAAGGGTTTTCCGGGTTTCATGGCAATTTGCCAGAGCGCCAAAGCCCCCAAAGCTTGCACAGCTGGTTTGACATGATCCTCTTCACCCACTGAAACACCACCACTGGTCACAATCAGATCATGGTGGTCAGCCGCTGATTTGAGCGCTGCGATGGTGGCATCGCGGTTGTCCGGAACAATGCCCAGATCACTCACCTCACAGCCTAGGCGGTGCAACAAAGCCCGCAGGAAAAACCGGTTGGAGTTGTAAATGGCCCCAGGCGGCATGTCTGCAGGCGCCACTTCCCCCGGCATGACCAGTTCATCGCCCGTTGAAAACAAGGCCACTTTGGGCCGCGACATCACCTGAAGATGAGCCAAACCCAGACTGGCCGCCAAGCCCAGTTCAGCAGGGCCGAGTTTTTGTCCCCGCTTCAACACGGCATCGCCCATGCGAACGTCTTCGCCACTTCGGCGCACCCACTGCCCCGCCATGGCGGGAGCCAAAAATCGAACTTGGTTGGGTGTGTCTGCAGACACCAGCTCGGTTTGCTCCTGCATCACGATGGCATCTGCGCCGGGCGGCACAGGCGCGCCCGTGAAAATGCGAGCGGCTTGCCCTGGCAACAAGGGCTGCCCAAAATGACCCGCTGCAATGCGTTGTGTCACCGTCAATTCGATGCCGGCTTCCTGCACATCGGTGCTGCGGACGGCATACCCATCCATGGACGAGTTGTCAAAAGCAGGCACCTGCAAGGCCGAGACCAAGTCTTGCGCCAGAATGCGGCCGTCAGCATCCAGTGTGGCCACAGACTCGACCCCCATTAAAGGGCTGATTTGTGCTAACAGCGTCTTCAGCGCTTCATCAAGTGACATCAAAGGTGCGCGTGGGGCTGTGGTCATGAAATTCAGTCGCAGTGTTGCGTGATGAAAGCTTTGATTTGCTCGACATCTGCCTTCATCACTTGCACACGCTTGGGCAAGGACTCGATGCCTTCAAACTGGGCTGGCCGATCGGGTTGACGGCCCAAGGCCTCCACAATCGTTGAGGCGAACTTAATGGGCAAAGCTGTTTCCAGAACGATCATGGGCACCTGCGCACTCAGGTGCTCTTTGGCCACTTTCACACCGTCGGCCGTGTGGGTGTCGATCATCACGCCATAAGTGGCAAAGACTTGCTGAATGGTCTGAAGTCGATCGGCGTGGGTACTTCGACCGCTGTCAAAACCATAAACGCCTGCAGCCTTGGCAAACCGGGCATCGCCCGACAAGTCGAAGAAGCCTTCGCGACTGAGGCCTTCACCAAAGATGGCTTTGGTTTGAGCGCCATCACGCTCGAGCAAGTCGAACACAAAGCGCTCAAAGTTGCTGGCCTTGGAAATGTCCATGGAGGGGCTGGATGTCTCATGCGTATCGGCCGTGCCACGCACACGGTAAATGCCCGTGCGGAAGAACTCATCGAGCACATCGTTTTCGTTGGTCGCCACCACCAGACGGTCAATCGGCAAGCCCATCATGCGGGCCACATGGCCGGCACAGACATTGCCAAAATTACCGCTCGGCACCGTAAAGCTGACCTTCTGATCGTTGTTTTGTGTCGCCTGAAAGTAGCCGGCAAAGTAGTAAACCACCTGGGCCAGCAAACGAGCCCAGTTGATCGAGTTCACCGTGCCAATCTTGTAACGGCGTTTGAAAGCCAGATCGTTGGACACCGCTTTGACAATATCCTGGCAGTCGTCGAACACACCGTCGATGGCGATGTTGTGGATATTCTCGTCCAGCAGGCTGAACATTTGGGCTTGCTGGAAGGGGCTCATGCGGCCATGTGGGCTGGTCATGAAAACCCGCACGCCTTTTTTGCCGCGCATGGCGTATTCGGCTGCACTGCCCGTGTCGCCAGAGGTAGCCCCCAGAATGTTGAGTTCTTCACCACGGCGTGCCAACTCGTATTCAAACAAATTGCCCAGCAACTGCATCGCCATGTCCTTGAAGGCCAATGTCGGTCCATTGGACAAGGCTTCGAGATACAAATCAGGCTGGGTGTTGCCGGCAGCCTTCAAGGGCTTCAGTGGCACGATGTCTTTCGTCCCGAACACCTCCGGCGTATAGGTTTTACGGCACAGGGATTGGAGGTCATCGCGCGGAATGTCGTCGATGTACAGCGACAAAATCTCAAACGCCAAAGCCGCATAACCCTGGTTTTGCCAGACACCGCGCAAGCTGGACAGCGCCGTCGCATCGAGCTTGGGATAAGTTTCAGGCAAGTACAAACCACCGTCAGGAGCCAAGCCTTCGAGCAGGATTTCGCAAAATTGTTTGCGGTCCGCATGACCACGTGTGGACAGGTAACGCATCAGTTCAACTCTTCTTTGCGAATGCGCACAATCGGCGCCATCACGGTGGGCAATGCCTGCATTTCAGCCAAAACGGCGTTCAAAGTGCCTTCACGTGTGTCGTGGGTCAAGATGATCACATCGGTCTGGTTCTCACCTGCTTGGCTGACCTGGTCGGCCTCGCGTTGCAAGACGGCATCGATGCTGATGTCGGCCTGGGCCAAGAGACCTGTCAACTTGGCCAACACCCCGGCCTGGTCGGCCACGCGCAAACGCAAGTAATAGCTGGTGACCACCTCGGACATTGGCAAAACCGACAAACTGCTCATGGCATTTGGCTGGAAAGCCAAGTGCGGCACACGGTTCAATGGATCAGCGGTATGCAAACGAGTGATGTCGACCAAATCAGCAATCACGGCACTGGCTGTCGGCTCGGAGCCAGCCCCTTTGCCGTAATACAAGGTGGTGCCAACGGCATCGCCTTGAACCATCACGGCGTTCATAGCACCTTCGACGTTGGCAATCAGGCGCTGTGTCGGCACGAGGCTAGGGTGCACACGCAACTCCACACCTTGCGCTGTGCGCTTGGTGATACCCAGCAGTTTGATGCGATAACCCAACTGCTCTGCATACTTGATGTCAGCAGCCCCCAGTTGGGTAATGCCTTCAACATAGGCTTTATCAAACTGAACCGGGATGCCAAAGGCAATCGCGCTCATCAACGTGACTTTGTGCGCGGCATCGACGCCTTCGATATCAAAGGTCGGGTCGGCTTCGGCATAACCCAGTCGCTGAGCTTCCTTGAGCACCACACCAAAGTCCAACCCTTTGTCGCGCATTTCGGACAAGATGAAATTGGTGGTGCCGTTGATGATGCCCGCCACCCACTGAATGCTGTTGGCTGTCAGGCCTTCACGCAGCGCCTTGATGATAGGTATACCGCCTGCCACAGCGGCCTCGAAAGCCACCATCACACCTTTGGCTTGGGCTGCTGCAAAAATTTCAGTCCCGTGCACGGCCAGCAAAGCCTTGTTGGCGGTCACCACGTGCTTGCCCGCTGCAATCGCTTCCATCACCAAGGCTTTGGCGATGCCGTAACCACCAATCAATTCAATGACGATATCGATCTCGGGATTGGCGATCACCTCACGGCCATCAGCCACCACTTGAACACCCTCGCCCACCAACGCTTGAGCACGGGCCACATCCAGGTCCGCCACCATGGTGATTTCAATACCGCGACCAGCCCGACGCTGAATTTCACCTTGGTTGCGCTTGAGCACATTGAATGTGCCGCTTCCCACAGTGCCTACGCCCAAGAGGCCAACTTTGATCGGTTTCATTTTTTACTTCTTTACTACAG
Source organism: Limnohabitans sp. (assembly GCA_017986605.1). Classification (GTDB taxonomy): domain Bacteria; phylum Pseudomonadota; class Gammaproteobacteria; order Burkholderiales; family Burkholderiaceae_C; genus Limnohabitans_A. Next base: position 11,252 of record JAGNVG010000013.1, on the reverse strand, counting down.
TACGCCTGAAAAACTCAGGCAAGGATATTTGAATTCAAGCTGCCAATGCGGTCTCGGTGCCAAAGCGCTTGCGGGCACCTTCGAGAAAACGCGCAACACGGGCAATGGCTTCGCGCAAATCGTCTTCATGAGGCAAAAACACAATCCGGAAATGGTCTGTATCTGGCCAGTTGAAACCTGTGCCTTGGACCAGCATGACCTTGGTTTCCTCGAGCAATTGCAAGAAGAAATCCTGGTCATCCTTGACCGGATAAATCTGGGGGTCAAGCTGCGGGAACATGTACAGCGCCGCTTGTGGCTTGACACAGCTGACACCCGGAATGGCCGTGATCAGCTCATAGGCTAAGTCACGTTGCTTGCGCAAGCGACCACCCTCATTCACCAACTCATTGATGCTCTGGTGCCCACCCAAGGCCGTCTGAATGGCCCATTGGCCGGGCACGTTGGCACACAAGCGCATGTTTGAGAGCATGTTCAAACCCTCGATGTAATCGCGGGCGTTCTTTTTGTCGCCAGAAATCACCATCCATCCTGCCCGGTATCCGCACGAGCGGTAGCTCTTTGACAGTGAGTTGAAGGTCAAGGTCAACACGTCTTGTGACAAACTGGCCAAGGGTGTGTGCTTGACACCGTCGTACAACACCTTGTCGTAAACCTCGTCGGCAAAAATCACCAATCCATGCTCACGGGCAATGGCCACTATGCCTTTGAGCAAGTCGTCGGAGTACAGGGCACCCGTCGGGTTATTAGGGTTGATCACCACGATGCCTTTGGTGCGGGGGGTCACTTTGGCGCGGATGTCCGCCAAATCGGGCATCCAGCCATTTGACTCTTCACAGTGGTAATGCACGGGAGTGCCACCCGACAAACTGGCCGCCGCTGTCCAGAGTGGGTAATCAGGGGATGGCAAAAGCAACTCATCGCCGTTGTCCAACAGCCCATTGGTGGCCATGACAATCAATTCGCTGGCACCGTTACCCAGATAAATGTCATCGAGCGTAACCCCCAAAATGCCCTGCTTTTGGGTTTCATGCATGACCGCTTTTCGGGCCGCAAAAATGCCCTTGCTGTCAGAGTAACCCGCCGAGTTGGGCAAGTTACGAATCATGTCTTGCTGAATTTCTTCAGGCGCATCGAAGCCGAAAACTGCCAAGTTTCCGATATTCAATTTGATGATCTTTTGCCCGTCCTCTTCCATTTGACGGGCACGGTCCATGATCGGACCGCGAATGTCATAACAAACGTTGGCGAGCTTGGCAGATTTTTGAATAGGCTTCAAAGTGCCTCCAAAGGCAGTTGCGAGAGGGGAAAACCTATAATTTGACCACATTTCAAGGGCATTTCCGCCCTGCAACCCTGAGCAACGCCTCTAATGTTGGGCTGAATACGCCCAGCCAGCCCAGATCACCCCATGAAACTACAACCCGACAAATCAAACAGCCTGACCATCAATGCCTACGGCCCAGGATGGATTGAGGTCAATGGGCAAAAATTCGATCAGTCCTTGACTGTCAGCAGCCTGCCGGGCGCCATACCCAGCGCGTGGAATGTGGGTCGTTTTGAAGACCTTGGTCCGACAAGCTTCGACTCATTGGCCTGCAGCGGTGCAGAACTGGTGATTTTTGGCAGCGGGCAACGCTTGCGATTTCCCCAAGCGATATGGCTGCGACCTTTGATAGATCGTGGCATTGGCATTGAAACCATGGACACACCTGCAGCCTGCCGCACCTACAACATACTGGCCAGTGAAGGGCGCAAAGTGGTGGTCGCTTTGCTTCAAGAGGCTTAAAGCATGCATTTCACAATCGGCCTGGTTTCCAAAGGATTGGGTGATTGAGGTCTTTCATTCAGAGTAAAATCGAAGGTTGCCAAGGCCCACGGCCTTCAGCGCATTTGATGCCATTTGACGGTATCAAGCGCTCAACCTGTAAGCGAGATCAAGTTTTATGGCGATCGTTCTTAACAAACCCCTCCCCGAATTTGAAGCGAACGCTACCAGCGGTCTGAAAGTTTCGAACATCTCCCACCTCGGCCAACCCGTGGTTTTGTTTTTCTACCCCAAAGACAATACCCCAGGCTGCACAACCGAAGCCATGCAGTTTCGCGACAAATACAAAGATTTTGTCAAAGCCGGTGCTTTGGTCCTGGGGGTTTCGCGCGACAACATGAAGTCTCACGATGACTTCAAAGCCAAGCTGGAATTGCCTTTTGAATTGATTGCAGACACGGAAGAAAAAATGTGTCACATGTTTGGCGTGGTTAAAAACAAAATCATGTACGGCAAAAAAGTCAAAGGCATTGAGCGCAGCACCTTTTTGGTGGGCGCCGACGGCACACTCAAACAAGAGTGGCGAGGCCTGAAAGTCCCTGGCCATGTGGAAGAAGTGCTCAAAGCCGTCAAGGACTTGAAAAAAGCAGCAGCGGCTGCAGCCGCCGTCACCGCTTGATGCCAAGCAGGAGGTTGTGACTTTTGCGTCATGCATAATGTTTTCATGCCGCTGAACATCAGCCCCCGCCCTTCCCTCGTAAAAAGCCGCCTTGGTCTCCAGGCGGCTTTTTATTTTTCCGAATTAAATTTCTTGACCTTTTAAGGGGCCTTCGCTCATGCCACTGCCACCCGCTCCCACCCAACGCGCCAGCCGCTTGACCCACACAGCCTTCGAAGTCAAAGACGTTGAGGAGGAAACATCACCGGTCATGGTCCAAGTCGAAACAAAGGCAGCGGCAGCTTCCGCTCAACCGGCCGCTGTCGCAGAGCCCAAACGGAACGCCCGTGGTCGCAAAGCACCTGCTGCACAGGTGGCAGCGCCTACCCCACAGGAGCCCAAGGCCACAAAGCCCCACTTGGCCGCCGAGCGCCGGCCCAAACGCCGCAGCGGCCCCAGCAAACTCTTTGTGCTCGACACCAACGTGCTCATGCACGATCCCATGAGCCTGTTCCGCTTTGAAGAACACGATGTCTTCTTGCCCATGATCGTGCTCGAAGAGCTGGATGGTCACAAAAAAGGCATGACCGAAGTGGCTCGGAATGCACGTCAAGCCAGCCGTTCACTTGACGCCTTGGCGAGTGCTCAAGGCGCCGACTTGAGCAAAGGCTCTCCTTTGAGCACAACGGGCCACACCGATGCGATGGGCCAGTTGTATTTCCAAACGCAGGCTTTGGATCTGAGCTTGCCCTTGGCGCTCCCCCAAGGCAAAGCGGACAACCAGATTCTGGGCGTTGTCAAAGCGCTGGGCCAGTTGCAAGCACCTCGCGAAGTCGTGTTGGTGTCCAAAGACATCAACATGCGAGTCAAAGCACGGGCGCTGGGCCTGCAAGCCGAGGACTACCAGAACGACAAGACACTCGAAGATGGTGACCTGCTCTACCCCGGCTCTCTGGCATTGCCCTCGGACTTCTGGATACGTCATGGCAAAACCGTGGAGAGCTGGCAGCAAGGTACGCACACGTTTTACCGGATCAGTGGTCCGATCGTGCCCAGCTTATTCATGAACCAGTTTGTCTATTTCGAGGCGCCCGGCGAGCCCAGTTTGTATGCACGAGTCACCGAGATTCGCGGGAAAACAGCCGTTTTGCGCACACTCAAAGACTTCAACCACCAAAAAAATGCGGTCTGGGGCGTGACCACCCGCAACCGCGAGCAGAATTTCGCGATGAACTTGCTGACCGATCCAGACGTTGACTTTGTCACCTTGGCCGGAACTGCAGGCACCGGCAAAACCTTAATGGCGTTGGCCGCTGGTTTGACACAGGTGCTGGATGACCGCCGCTACACCGAAATCATCATGACCCGTGCCACCGTGAGCGTGGGGGAAGACATCGGCTTTTTGCCTGGCACCGAGGAAGAAAAAATGGGCCCCTGGATGGGCGCACTCGATGACAACCTGGAATTTCTGGCCAAAGGCGATGGCGGCAATGCTGGCGAATGGGGGCGTGCTGCAACCAATGAGTTGATCAAGAGCCGCATCAAAATCAAGAGCATGAACTTCATGCGGGGTCGCACCTTCATGAACAAGTACGTGATCATCGACGAAGCCCAGAACCTGACCCCCAAGCAGATGAAGACACTCATCACACGTGCAGGACCAGGCACCAAGATCATTTGCATGGGCAACCTGGCCCAAATCGACACCCCGTACCTGACCGAAGGCTCATCAGGCCTGACCTACGCCGTGGATCGATTCAAGGGCTGGGCACATGGCGGTCACATCACGCTCGCACGTGGTGAACGTTCACGACTGGCCGACTTTGCCAGTGAAGCACTTTAAGCGCGCACAGACCAACGGTGTCGGGTCTCAGTAATCGTCGCTCAGACCCGACGCCAAGCTTTCAAAACGTGTCAGGTTCTTCAGGAAGGTCAAGCGGACCGTGCCTGTCGGGCCGTTACGCTGCTTGCCGATGATGATTTCCGCCACGCCAGGATCTTTGGAATCCTTGTTGTAATAATCGTCGCGGTAAATGAACATGATGATGTCGGCATCCTGCTCGATAGCGCCGGACTCTCGCAAGTCACTCATCATGGGGCGTTTGTCGGTTCGCTGTTCAACACTGCGGTTGAGCTGGGACAGCGCAATCACCGGGCACTGCAGTTCTTTGGCCAGCATTTTCAGGCCTCGCGAAATTTCGCCCAATTCGGTTGCGCGGTTGTCACCGCCCGTCGAACCCGAACCACTCATCAGCTGCAAATAGTCGACGACAATCAAGCCCAATTTGCCACACTGCCGCGCCAGACGCCGGGCGTTGGCACGCAGCTCCGATGGCGTGAGGCCCGGTGTTTCATCGATATGCAAAGACACCGTGCGCAGTTTTTCAATCGCTTCGGTCAGGCGCGGCCATTCATCGTCGCTGAGCTTACCTGTACGCAAGTGACCTTGGTCGATGCGGCCAATGGAGCCGACCACACGAACCGCCAACTGGGATGCGCCCATTTCCATAGAAAACACCGCCACCGGCAAGCCCTCGTTCAAGGCCACGTGCTCTGCAATATTGATCGCGAAGGCCGTTTTACCCATCGATGGACGTGCTGCCAAAACCACCATGTCCCCCGGCTGCAAACCTGAGGTCATGCGGTCCAAGTCATAAAACCCAGTAGGCACACCCGTGATGTCGTTGGGGTTGTCGGCCATTTCCTGCACGCGGTCCAACAACTCGACCACCAAGGTGTCCATCGACTGGAAGCCCTGCTTCATGCGCGAGCCTTCTTCACCAATGTTGAAGATCTTTTGCTCAGCCTCGTCCAGGATCCGGTCAATCGCTTTACCCTGGGGGTTGAAGGCGTTGGTCGCGATCTCGTCGCTGGCAGACACCAGTTTGCGCAGGATGGATCGCTCACGAACGATTTCTGCGTAGCGCCGGATATTGCTGGCACTGGGCACGTATTGCGCCAAGGAGTTCAGATAAGCCAAACCACCCATCTCGGCGGTTTTGCCCTGGTTTTGCAGTTGCTCACTGACCGTGATCACATCGGCAGGCTTGGACGCATTGATCAAAGCGCCAATCGCTGCATAAATCAATTTGTGCTCATGCCGGTAAAAATCCGAGTCCACCAGCAAATCACCCACCCGGTCCCAAGCACCGTTGTCGAGCAGCAAACCACCCAACACACTCGACTCGGCCTCGATGGAATGTGGAGGAACACGCAGTTTGGCAATTTGACTGTCCGAAGACAGGTCAGAAGGAAATTCACTCAAATGGGGAGAGAAAACAGCAGACATTGAGAACCGAGAAATCAAAAGGCCATGTTATCCCCAGCGGCCGGCGGCGTCACGGGACAACCCTGTGGATAAGCATGGGGTATCCAGTGATTACTGGAGGACAAGTGAGCTTCACAAACAAAGTGATGCACAAATGAAAAGGCCCTTTCGATGACGAAAGGGCCTTTGATTTTTGGGGTGGCTGATGGGGCTCGAACCCACGACAACAGGAATCACAATCCTGGACTCTACCAACTGAGCTACAGCCACCGTAGATCCATATTATAGCCTGAAGCTCAGGGTTTTTCTGCAGCTGAGTCACTCAACTTTTTAGGTTTTTCAGCCAACATTTCAACTTTGAATTGCGACTTCAAGCTGGCCAAATAGGCCTGCGATTCGGCTTGCCCCCACAAACGGGAAAATTGTTGGCGGCTTTGGTCTGCTTGCTGTGCAGTCATCTCTGCGCGAGGCACAATTTTATTCACGCGAACAACAGCATATCCTTGAGCGCCCAAGTCGACGCCGGTCAAGTTGGGCAAATGCGCAGGATCTGCACGCAAGGCGGCCTCGACCACAGCTTGTGGCAATGCTTGCGCTTGCTCCCTTGACACCGTCACGGCATTGCCCAAATTCGCTTGGGCTGGCTCACCTTTCCAGGCTGCCAATCGGGCTTGGCCCTCTGCCTTGGCCAACTCCGCAGACTTGACCTCCAACAAAAGCTGTCGCACATCGGCTTTCACGTCTTCAAACGGGCGCACAGCGGCTGGACGATGATTCACAACTCGGGCAGAAACCAAGGTATTGGCTGCGACCTCCACGGCTGCGGTATTGCGGCGTTTGACAACCGCGTCTTCAGAGAAAACCGCTTGCAACACTTTGGGGTGGTTGATCACCCCCTGAGCGCCGGCAATGGCTGTACGCGTTAGACCTTGCGCTTTTTGAACTGTCAATTTCAGACGTTCAGCCACGGGCGCCAAACTGTCAGATTGTTCGTAAACGCTGTTGCTGAAAGTTTCAGCCAACTCCGCGAACTGACGTTGGGCTTGTTGCTTGCGCAAGTCGGCCTCCAGTTGAGGGCGCATGGATTCGAACGAGGGCACTTGGGGCAACTGCACATCGGTCAGCTGAATGATGTGGAAGCCGAACTCAGATTCAACCAGGTCACTGATATCGCCTTTTTGGAGCGCAAACGCGGCGTCTTCAAAAGCTTTGACCATTGCACCCCGTGCAAAAAAGTCGAGATCTCCACCACTGCTGGCAGAGCCTGTGTCATCCGAGTTTTTGCGCGCCACTTCAGCGAAAGTTTTTGGAGCCTTGCGCACGGCGGCCAACAAACCTTCTGCTTTCGCACGGGCTTTTTGCTTCTCAGCCGCAGGCAGGTCTTTGGCTGCATTGACCAAAATATGACTTGCACGGCGCTTCTCTTGGCCGCCCAGCCGCTGCAAGTTTTGTTCGTAATAGGTCTTCAGGTCTTGCTCAGGCAAGTCGATCTTGGCTTGCAAAGCAGCGACGTCAAGCACCAAAAACTCCACATCCACATTTTCAACCGAGCGGAAACGCTCAGATTTTTCCTGGTAATAGCGCTCCAAGTCTGCATCGGTCAGCTGAACTTTGGCTGCAAACTCGGCAGGCGCCCATCTCTGGACTTGAATTTCACGACGCTGTAAATATGCATCCAGCGCCATATCGGCTTGGCGCTGCGTCGCAAAGGTCGAGCCTTGCAAACCAGCCAACACTTGCTGATTGGACAAATCACGACGCACACGGGCTTCCAACATTTCAGGGGTCATGCCCTGGCTCGCCGCCAATTGGCGATAACGTTCCATGTCGAGTTTGCCGTCGGCCCCACGCAATCCGGCGATCGATGGATCTTGTTGCAGGTAACGCGCTAAGCGCTGGTCACTGGTGACCAGCAGTTGTTTTTCTGAAGCGATCGCAATCAAACGATCATTGACCAAGCGCTCCAGAGTGGCATAGCGGGCCTCGGCCGAATCCAGTAATTTGGGATCCAAATTGGGCACCGAGGCACGAATGCGGTCGACCTCATTTTGGTGAGCCGCATCCCATTCGGCTTGGCTGATTTTTTGCCCATCGACTTTGGCAACCACAGCACCTTTGTCTTCGTATCGGCTGTAACCCTCAATGCCCACCAGGACAAAAGAAGGTATCACCAACAAAAACAACAACCCCATCCAGATTTTTGAGTTGTTGCGAATGGAATCAAACATGATCGAAGTCTCGGGTTATCAAGAAAAAAGGCGAACACAGGGTTCGCCTTTACTTTTGTGGTGGTGGGCGCTGACGGTCTCGAACCGCCGACCTACTCCGTGTAAAGGAGCCGCTCTACCAACTGAGCTAAGCGCCCCACCTGAAAAAGTATTGTCAGTTCAAAGCATCCTTCAGGGCTTTACCTGGGCGGAACTTTGGAACTTTGGCTGACTTGATTTTAATCGCTGCGCCAGTGCGTGGATTGCGACCAGTTCGGGCAGCACGTTTGCCGACAGCAAATGTACCGAAACCGACCAAAGAAACTGTGCCGCCTTTCTTCAAAGTGGCTCGAACAGCACCCATGGTGGCTTCCAATGCACGGCCTGCCGCAGCTTTAGACAAGTCAGCCTGTTTTGCAATGTGTTCGATCAGTTCTGTTTTATTCACAACAAACCTCTTGAAGTTAGCGCCCGGTACATCCGACTGTGGACTGGACATGAAATCTACAGTCGCGACTGTGAGCTGTGGATTCTAGCGTTGAAAATGCAAAATGCCTTGCACTGACATCAGTTTTTTCGAGCGCCAGAGCCCTACTCATGCTCTGTTGGAATACGCCATCAGAGCGCATCAGCAATAGCACGCCCCACATCGGATGTCTTGGCCTTGCCGCCCAAATCTGGGGTTCGCGGTGCATCTGCACCTGCCGCCAACACCTTTTCAATGGCCCCCAGCACGGCATCGTGCGCATCTTTGTAGCCCAAGAACTCCAGCATCATTGCGCCACACCAAATCTGGCCGATGGGGTTGGCAATGCCTTTGCCCGCAATGTCCGGCGCTGAGCCATGCACAGGCTCGAACAACGAAGGGAATTTGCGGTCCGGGTTCAAGTTGGCGCTGGGTGCGATGCCGATGGTCCCCGTGCATGCTGGCCCCAGATCGCTCAGGATGTCGCCAAACAAATTGCTGGCCACGACCACGTCAAAAAAGTCGGGGCGCTGAACAAAGTGCGCGGTCAGAATGTCGATGTGGAATTTGTCCACGTTGATGCCCGGATAAGCCTTGGCCATCTCGGCCACGCGCTCATCCCAATAAGGCATGGTGATGGCAATGCCGTTGGATTTGGTGGCACTGGTCAAGTGCTTTTTAGGACGAGACTGAGCCAATTCAAACGCAAACTTCAAGACACGGTCCACCCCAATGCGGGTCATGATGGATTCTTGCATCACGATTTCGCGCTCGGTCCCCGGAAACATGCGGCCACCCACGCTGGAGTATTCGCCTTCGGTGTTTTCACGCACGATGTACATGTCGATCTCGCCGGGCTGGCGTGCGCTGCCGTCGCGGCGCACCACGGGCGCGATGATGCCAGGCATCAATCGGGCCGGGCGCAGGTTGATGTACTGATCAAACTCACGACGGAACAACAGCAGAGACCCCCAGAGCGAAACGTGGTCGGCAATCTTGTCCGGCCATCCCACCGCACCAAAGTAGAGTGCATCGTGGCCACCAATTTGGTCTTTCCAATCGTCGGGCAGCATCTGGCCATGCTTTTCACAATAGTCCCAGCTTGAGAAGTCGAAATGGTCAAACTGCAAGTCGATGCCAAACTTCCGGGCTGCAGCGTCCATCACACGCAGCCCCTCAGGCATGACTTCCTTGCCAATGCCATCTCCTGGAATCACGGCGATGCGATGCTTGGTCATAGAAAAACTTTCAGGATCAAAAAATAAAAAAGGCTGTGCCTTGTCAAACCATCAGCTTAGCGACGAAGGCCCTGTGGGTCTTTCACTTACGTGACGGCCGAACCACCAAGCTCACGCCCAATGCCGTGAGTGCGGTACCAGCCAATGTGGCTGCCGTGATGGTCTCACCGAACAACAGCCAGGCAATGATGGCCGTCGTGGGAGGCACCATGTACATCAAGCTGGTCACCGACGCCGCTGCACCGCGCTGGATCAGCATGTAAAGCAGTGAACTTCCGCCCAGAGTCAGGCCCAGCACCGACCAGGCCATGGCCCCCGCCAGTTCGGCGTTCCAGCGCATGACCTCAGGCTCGGCCAGCGCCAAGGGCAAGGTGACCACAAAAGCGGCCATCAATTGCACCGTGTTGGCCGAGCGCACATCGCAAGGCTGCACAAAGCGCTTTTGGTAAAGCGTACCGATGGTGATACTCAGCAAAGCCCCAATGGCAAAGGCCATGTTGATGGGGCTCACGTGGTCCATGGGTGAGTCCAACGTCAGCTTGCGCCAAACCACCATGAGCAAGCCCGCGAAACCCAACAACAAACCCAACCACTGACGGCGTGAGACGCCAGGCTGCTCAGAGCCGCGCAAGCTGTAAGACAACCAAATGGCGGTGAGCACCGGCTGAAAGCCCACGATCAGGGAAGACAAACCCGAACCCATGCCCGCCTTGACCGCCGCCCATACGCCACCAAGGTAGCCCGCATGCATCAAGATGCCAGTGACCGCCAAGTGCAACAACTGCATCCGGTTTTGCGGCCACTTGACGCGGGCCAGCCATATCCAGGGCAAGAAGCACAGAATCGAAAGCAGGTAACGCACCAGCAAAAAACTGAAAGGGGGTGCATGCGGCATGCCGTAGCGGGCGACGATGAAGCCGGTGCTCCAGATCAGCACAAACACGACAGGCATGGCCTTGATCCAGGCCGTTGAATCCTGGGTCTCGGTCATTTCACCCGTGCCCGGATTTCAGGCAGGGCCTTTTGCATGTAATAAACCATGGACCAGATGGTCAGCACCGCTGCGATCAGGATCAACACCGCACCCCAGATGCGGGTGTCGATCACACCGAACAGCATGCCGTCATAAAGAAGAAAAGGAATCGCCACCATCTGCACCGTGGTTTTGAGCTTGCCCACCATGTGCACCGCCACGCTCTTACCGGCACCAATTTGGGCCATCCACTCGCGCAGAGATGAAATGGCGATCTCGCGGCCGATGATGACCAGGGCAATCAACACATTGACCCGGTTCATGTGCACCAGAATCAGCAAGGCCGCGCAGACCAAAAATTTATCGGCTACCGGGTCCAGAAATGCACCAAAAGCCGAGGTCTGGTTGAGCTTGCGCGCCAAATAGCCATCCAGCCAATCGGTGATGGCGAAGAGCACAAACATGACTGTGGCGATCAAATTCTGTGTTTCCACCGTCAGGCTTGGCCAGTAATACACGCCAATGATCAAAGGGATCGCGACAATGCGCGTCCAAGTCATGATGGTGGGAATCGTGAAAAACATGGGCTTCATTGTGGCATGCCAAACAGGCGTTTCACGCACGGCATGAACAAGACCTCAATGCAATGCGTTGTAAATGGACTCGGCCAGCTC
>JAGNVG010000012.1:1821-28940 GCA_017986605.1 Limnohabitans sp. | reverse complement strand
CCAACGCGCTCATCATCGACCACTGGGGCATCGTCAAGGCCGACATTGGTTTGCGCGGCAACCGCATTGCCGCCATTGGCAAAGCGGGCAACCCCGACACGCAACCGGGCGTGGACATCATCATCGGCCCCGGCACCGAGATCATCAGCTGCGAAGGCTTGATCGTCACCGCAGGCGGCATCGACTCGCACATCCACTTCATCGCGCCCCAGCAGATCGACGAGGCGCTGGCCAGTGGCGTGACCACCATGCTGGGTGGCGGCACAGGCCCGGCCACCGGCACCTTTGCCACCACCTGCACGCCTGGCCCTTTCAACCTCGAACGCATGATGCAGGCGGCCGACGCCTTTCCGATGAACCTGGGCTTTTTGGGCAAGGGCAATGCCAGCTTGCCTGCAGCGCTGCACGAGCAAATCAGCGCGGGCGCGATTGGCCTCAAGCTCCACGAAGACTGGGGCACAACGCCCGCAGCGATTGACAACTGCCTCACAGTGGCCGAAGAAACCGACACGCAAGTGGCCATCCACACCGACACACTCAACGAATCGGGCTTTGTGGAAGACACCGTGGCCGCCTTCAAGGGCCGCACCATCCACACCTTCCACACCGAAGGCGCAGGCGGTGGACACGCGCCCGACATTTTGAAAGTGGTGGGCGAAGCCAATGTGTTGCCCTCATCGACCAACCCCACACGGCCTTACACCATCAACACACTCGACGAGCATGTGGACATGCTGATGGTCTGTCACCATTTGGACCCGTCGATTGCCGAAGACCTGGCCTTTGCCGAGAGCCGCATCCGCAAAGAAACCATTGCGGCCGAAGACATCCTGCACGACCTGGGTGCCATCAGCATGATGAGCAGCGACAGCCAGGCCATGGGGCGGGTGGGCGAGGTCATCATCCGCACTTGGCAAACCGCGCACAAAATGAAGCAACAGCGTGGCAGCCTGCCCGGCGACACCGACCGCCACGACAACGCCCGCGTCAAACGCTACATCGCCAAGTACACGATCAACCCCGCGATTGCACACGGCATGAGCCACGAAGTGGGCAGCATTGAGGTGGGCAAGTGGGCGGACTTGGTGATCTGGAAACCCGCCTTCTTTGGCGTGAAACCGGCGCTCATCATGAAGGGCGGCTTCATCGCGCTGGCGGCCATGGGTGACCCGAACGCGTCCATCCCCACGCCACAACCGGTGCACTACCGCCCCATGTTTGGCAGCTATGGCGGGGCGCTGTCACGCGGCTCGTTGACCTTTGTCTCGCAAGCGGGTTTGCAAGTGGGCGTGGGTGCGCGTTATGGCTTGACCAAAACACTGAGTGCTGTGAAAAACATCCGCCAAGTGGGCAAGAAGGACATGGTTCACAATGACTACGCGCCCCGCATGGAAGTCGATGCACAGACCTACGCGGTGCGGGCCGACGGCCAACTGCTGGTGTGTGAACCGGCCACCAGCCTGCCTATGACGCAACGCTACTTTTTGTTTTAATCGATGCCCACGTTTATCAGCATGCATTTTTTGCTTGTAGCTGCCGCGCTGTTGTTGGCACTTTTGGTTTACTCATTTTCAAGGAAAAACTTCTTGAAAATTTTTATTTACGCGGACGCAGCGGTGGGCGTGTTGTTGCTTTTGGCTGGCGTCGTGGTCACTTTGATTTACTCTTGACATGTTGCAAATTTCAAAAATTCTTCCTAAGGGCAAGGGCTTGGCCTCGGCACTGTTACGACGAGCACCATCGGTCAATCTTGATTGGGATACCCGTCAAAAAAGTCGGTTTTCGACCACAGATACGCAAGGGCGTGAACTCGGTGTTTTTCTTCCTCGTGGCACCGTGGTGCGCGGTGATGATGTGTTGGTGGCCGAAGACGGCTCGCTGGTCCGTGTGGTGGCAGCGCCGCAAGACGTGCTGCGCATCACCGCTTGCAGCGAACGCGGCTCGCCCTTTGACCTGACCCGCGCCGCCTACCACTTGGGCAACCGCCATGTGCCGATTGAACTGCAGCCCGACCACCTCAAGATCGAACCCGACCATGTCCTGGCCGACATGCTGCGGGCCATGCACATGACGGTGGTGGCGGTGTCTGAGCCCTTCGAGCCCGAGAACGGCGCTTATGGCGACCATGGTGGTCATGCGCATGGTGGACATGGACATGACCACGACCACGCGCATTCACACGATCACAAAGCCGCTGTCGCCGAACCGCATGTGCACGGTCCCGACTGCACACACGAGCATGCTGCGCCGCCCATCCCCAAGCGCATCGCCATCCCGATCCGCTCTGCCCCAGCCGCGCCGCACGTGCATGGCCCTGGCTGCAAGCATGAGCACTGACACCGCGCCATCGGGCTTGCTGCAACTGATCTGGCTCGCATCACCCGCGCTGCCGATTGGGGGCTTTTCTTATTCCGAAGGTCTGGAAGCCGCTATCGAACAAGGCCTGGTGCACCACGAAGCCAGCGCCACCGACTGGGTGGTGGACCAGCTGCACCTGACGCAATCGCGTGGTGACATGGCGGTGCTGGCGCAAGCCATTCCCGCTTGGCAGCGTGGGGACACCGCCCGACTGCAAGGGCTCAACGACTGGGTCATGGCCACCCGAGAAACCGCCGAGATGCGTTTGCAAACCGAGCAAATGGGCCGCTCCCTGCTCGACTGGCTGCGCAACCTGCAACAAGCCAGCGACGCGCAGTTGAACGTGTGTGCGCGACTGCCCGTAACCTACCCTCTGGCTATGTCACTGGCTTTGTCTTTGGCACACACACCGCTGGACCATGCTTTGCAAGCCTATGCCTTTGGATGGGCCGAAAACATGACGCAAGCGGCGCTCAAGTCGGTGCCCTTGGGCCAAAGTGCGGGCCAACGCATGTTGGCGCGGCTGGCCCGCGAAATCCCTTTGGCCATACAAACAGCCATGGCCCTCCAAGACGAAGACAGACAAGCCTTCAGCCCCATGCTGGCCATCCTGTCAGCCCGCCACGAAACCCAATACTCACGAATTTTCCGATCATGACTTCTGTGCTTCACCACATTCCCCATCGCACTCAAAAGCTCCCCCCTCTGCGCGTGGGCATTGGCGGACCTGTGGGCTCCGGCAAAACCACGCTGCTCGAGATGCTGTGTAAAAACATGCGCGAGCGCTGGGACCTGATCGCCATCACCAACGACATTTACACCAAAGAAGACCAGCGTCTGCTCACCGAGAGCGGCGCGCTGCCCGCCGAGCGCATCATGGGCGTGGAAACAGGCGGCTGCCCCCACACGGCCATCCGCGAAGACGCTTCCATCAACCTCGAAGCGATTGACCGCATGTTGGAGAAGTTCCCCAACGCCGACGTGGTCTTCATCGAGAGCGGAGGCGACAACCTGGCCGCCACTTTCAGCCCCGAACTGTCTGACCTCACGATCTATGTGATCGACGTGGCCGCTGGCGAAAAGATCCCCCGCAAGGGCGGCCCCGGCATCACCAAGAGCGATTTGTTCGTCATCAACAAGACCGATCTGGCCCCGCACGTGGGCGCTGACCTGAACGTGATGCGTGCGGACACACACCGCATGCGCCCCAATGCCGAAACACGCCCTTGGGTCATGACCAACCTCAAAACGCTGGATGGGCTGGCTGAGGTGGTGGCCTTTATCGAAAAGCGCGGGATGCTGGGCACGGCTTGATTGGGTTTTGATGAACCCCATCGCAAGAACAACCGGAATCGGCGATTTAACTCGTTACAATCTGGCCCCAAGGAAGCGTGGCAGAGTGGTCGATTGCACCGGTCTTGAAAACCGGCGACTCGAAAGGGTCCGTGAGTTCGAATCTCACCGCTTCCGCCAGACCTCAACTCAAAACGCGCCTTCTGGCGCGTTTTGCATTTCTGCCTAGCCTCCAGATGAAAACTGTTGACCAACAAGTGTCAACACTCAACAGCCATACATCGCGACCCAAGATATTGCGCCCGACTTTTCGCTCTGGCAACATTTACGCGGTATCCCATACGTTGACGGACTACCCCATGCACAAGGGGCAATCCCTATCGTGACAAAATACAGTATCTGTATTGTTTCGTTTATTATCGAACGACGGTATTTTGATGTGACTGCAATTAAATCCAATTAGGGCAATATGAAAAAATCATTGCTATTTTCTTTTTTCCTGACATTTGTCCTTTGGGGACATGCTGCAGAAAAATACCTGACACTGCCCACGGGCACACTGGTGGTCTACGCATCACAGCCAGGCGAACCAGCCATGGATGGGGTTGATGCAGGCGCTAAAAATTCCCCACTCACTGCAGCCTTGCTGGAACACCTTCGCAATCCCGAAGACATTAACTTTGTTCTCCGAAAAGTCAGGCAAAAAGTCTTGGACACCACTGGACAACGCCAGCGGCCTGTGACGCACGAGTCCTTATCAGGAGGCTCACTTGTCTTGGCCAATATCGATCGTGGGTACGACAAAAAAATCATCGCCCATGCCTTGGTTATTGGCAATTCAAAGTACAACTCAATCACTCCATTACAAAATTCAGGGAATGATGCGATCGCCATTTCTGAGCAGTTGAACAAATTGAATTTCTCTGTCTCAACAGCCATTGATCGCAGTAAAAATGAGCTAGTTTCTGATATTTTTAAATTTCAGGAAAATGCAAAAAAATCAGATGTGACTCTGTTTTTTTTCGCAGGACATGGCGTACAGATCGATGGCCAAAATTTCATCTTGCCGGTTGATGTGACCGCAAACAGTGCCGCATCCCTGATGCAGGGGAGTCTGTCGGTACAAGAGATCATGAAGGGACTGCCAGGAAACACGCGGCTGTTATTGATTGATGCGGACAGCGACAACCCATTTGCCTCCAAGAGCACCCGATAGACTGACGCCCCACACCATCGAATCGGGGTCATTGTCTGAGCACTACTGGCAAAGCTTGCGCTCATTGACCCGAACAGATTCGATGCCACCCAAACCTGACAAAACGCCCCTTCCGGGGCGTTTTGCATGGCTGGCCTACTTCAAGGTGTGCCCACCAACATCGCCTCCACCAGCTCCTGCACCGCCAGCGCCTCTTCGGCCGTGGCGAGTTTGTGCGGCTGGCCCTTGAGCCACAAGTCGACTTCGCCCAATTGGCGTTGCAAGGCACTGGTGCGCGGGTCTTCGTTGGTCCAGTCCAAAGCTTCTAGCCAAGGGCCTCCATCGGAGCGCCACAGTTGGTAGAACTCGCGGAACTGGTGGTTCATGCGACGACCACGCACCGTGACTTCTTGGCGGTCAGGTTGTTGCCCCCCCGTCGTGGCCATGATCGTCACGGGTTTGCCGTCTGCGGTGCTCAAGCGTGCCAGCATGTCCAGTTCGCACAAGGCAGGGTCTTGCGGATAGCGTGGCGCGGCGTGCTGCAAAGTCAATGGGCCCAAAAAACGACCCGCCAAAAACAGGAAATGCGAAATCACTTCGCGTGTGTAGCCCCCCTCATGGCGCAAGCGCAACCAATCGGCGTCTTTTTGCCAAGCACGCGGCCATGCGGGGTAATTCACCACGATGTCGATGCCCAGCAACTCACCCGTTTCTCCCGACTGAATAGCGCGGTGCAGCTCTTCAAAACCACGTGACGCCGCTTGTGTGAAATTGACCACGCCAGGCAAACGGGCTCGGGCCAACTGGGCCACCAGATCACGGCTTTGGGCGTTGTCGGTGCCCAAAGGCTTCTCCATGAACACGCCCTGCCCTGCGGCGGCAGCCTGAAGGGCATAGGTTTTGCGGGGTCCAGGCGGGCAGGCCAGATAAACCACATCGGCCCCAAGCATGGCGGCTTCAGCACTGGCAGCCACGGGGATACCGGGCGCCAAGGCACAGGTTTTGGCCACAGAGTCAGCACTGGGGTCCCAAACGCCGCTGAGCTCAAATGCTGGGTGGCGGGCCGCATTCTCCAGCATGCGCCGCCCCATGATGCCCAAACCAATGATGGCCAATTTGTGTGTCATTTAAAGTTCCTGAAATACTGATGGACAAGATGACGCGATCCCACGCAGATCGACGCATTGACAAATCATCATGCCTGACAGAGGTGTCTCAGCCCCCTCGCCAACGTGACACCCACTGGAAAATGGGGACAATAGTTTTAAGTTTGGAAAATTCGATAAAATTGAACCATTATGGAAAAAATCAACAGTCCTTTCACGGTGGCTTACTTGCGGTTCTTACAGCTCGCCAGAGTCATTCAGGCTTTGCCTGATGGCCTGGAAATGGATGCCAATGAAAAGGCCCTGCTGCAGGCCGTGGTCTTGCGTTGGTATGAAAACCAACCCATGACCGTGCGTGAAGCCATTGGCTTGGCCGACCTTGGCTCACCTGCCACGCTGCACAAACGCATCACGCGTTTGCGCGAAAAAGAAATGTTGAGCACCTTGAACTTGGAAGGTGATCGCCGGGCCAAATTCCTGATCCCCACGCAACGGACATTGGATTACTTCAATGACTTGGGGCAATCCATGCAACAGGCGCACCAGAACCTGGCAGCATGAAACTTCAAGAACGCATCGAAACGACCGCACTGGCGCTTGGCAGTGCGGTTTTGTTTGTGTGTTTCTTTCAGTTCAACGGGTGGTTGTTCGCGGATTTGCTCTACCGCGAAGGTGTCAACTGGGTGTTTTTGCCTGCAGGTTTTCGGATCATTTTGGTGTTGGTCCTGGGCTTGCCCGGTGCCATGGGCATCATGTGGGGTACTTGGTTTCTCGACCGCGATTTGATAGGAACCAACAGCATGTGGCTGGCCGTGCTGAATGGTGTGGTGTCAGGATTCACCCCCTTATGGGTTCTGAAGATGCTGGAGCGCGGCAAACGCACCCAGCATTTGCTGCAAGAGATGACGGCCCAACATCTGCTGAACTTCACCTTGATTTTTGCTGCCGCCAGTTCAGTGGCCCATCACGTGGTGTGGCTGCTGATGGGGCGCGCCGATGTGAACATCTGGGTCGATGTGTGGCCCATGTTCATCGGTGATGCCATTGGCGCTTTGCTGATGCTCTACGGCTTCAAGTTGCTGCTCTCACGCTTGAAAATCAAGCGACTCTGAAGACCTGCAAGCGCGAACGTCTCAATCTGCCTCGGACAAAAACAAGGCTTGCAAGTCGCTCAAGAAATCAAAACCTTTCTCGGTCGGCCAAACGCGGTGCAGGTCGCGGTCAATCAAGCCCCGTTTTTCGGCTTCTTGCAAACCCTGCTGAATGCTGGTGAAGGCCAGGCCTGTACGGTCGACGTAGTCCGCCAAGGCAAACCCATCGCGCAAGCGCAGGGCATTGAGCATGAACTCAAAGGGCAAATCCTGGCGCGAGACCTCGGTGCTTTGCGTGACGGGCTCGCCCTTCAGTGACTGCTGCATGTACAGCGCAGGCTCACGGTACCGCACTTGGCGCACGACACGGTGGGCAAAACTGAGCTTGCTGTGCGCTCCGGCACCGATGCCGAGGTAATCACCAAACTGCCAGTAATTCAGATTGTGCGCACACTGATGGCCCGGCTTGGCATAGGCCGATACTTCATAACGCGCCAAGCCTTGTGCCGACGTCAATTCAGTGATGCGGTCCATCATTTCGTAAGCCAGATCATCCTCCGGCAAGGTTGGCGGAAATTTCGCAAACACCGTGTTCGGCTCAATCGTCAGGTGGTAGATCGAGATGTGCGGTGGTGCAAAGGCCAACGCCGTCTGGATGTCTTGCGTCAGGCCTTGCAGCGTCTGACCCGGCAAGGCGTACATCAAGTCCAAATTGAAGGTGTCAAACACCTGTGCGGCCTCGGTCACAGCAGCCAGCGCTTGGTCACGGTCGTGCACGCGGCCCAATGCCTTCAGGTGCGCGTTGTCAAAACTTTGCACGCCAATCGACAAGCGGGTGATACCAGCTTGTCTGAAGGCTTTGAAACGGTCTTTTTCAAAGGTGCCGGGGTTCGCCTCCATCGTCACTTCAACATCGGGTGCCAAGCGCACGCGGGCACGGATGCCCGAAATCAGACGGTCAATCGCATCAGGCGAGAACAGGCTGGGCGTGCCACCGCCCAAAAACACGGTCTGAATGCTGCGGCCCCATATCAGCGGCAAGCTCGCTTCCAGGTCGGCAAAAAGCGCATTGATGTAGGCGTCTTGCGTCGACACCGGATCAGCACCTTCGCGGAATTCATGCGAGTTGAAGTCGCAATACGGGCACTTCTTGATGCACCAAGGCAGGTGAACATACAGAGACAACGGTGGCAAGCTGTTCAATTGCAGCACGCCGGGGCGCATGGCCTGCACCGGGTCCATCATCGGGTTCATGGCGCTGCGCTGTCCAACCAGCGTTCACGCATCAGCACCAGCATGGCTTGCGCAGCGCGGCCCCGGTGGCTGTTGGCATTTTTGACCTCAGGTGGCAACTCGGCAAAGGTTTTGCCAAATGCGGGCAGGCTCATAACAGGATCAAAACCAAACCCATGGCTACCGCGACGCTCGGTCGTGATGTCGACCAGGACCCGGCCCACGGCAATCAAGGGCTCTGGGTCGTCGGCACTGCGCACGGCCACCAAGGTGCTGACCATGGCAGCGCGGCGATTGACCATGCCCTGCATTTGTTCCAGCAAAGCGGTGACGTTGGTGTCATCGCCCTTGGGGTAGCCAAAGCGGGTGGCGTAGTAGGCCGTGTCCACGCCGGGCTGGCCGCCAAAAGCGTCCACACACAGGCCAGCGTCATCGGCCAAGGCGGGCAAACCGCTGAGCTGGGCCGCATGGCGGGCTTTGGCCAGGGCGTTTTCGACAAAGGTCTTGAAGGGCTCTTCGGCCTCAGGAATATTCAGTTCGGACTGGCGCACCAGCGTCATGCCCAAGGTCGCAAACAAGGTTTGCAGCTCGGTCAATTTGCCAGCGTTGTTGGATGCGAGAACGATTTTCATGTGCGCCATCGCCCGCGCTTCAGGCGCTGAAAATCAGGGTTTGGGGCTCGTCGTGCGCTTGCTTTTGCAGCTGCACCAGCTGCGCAATGCCTTTTTCGGCCAGCGCCAGCATGCGGTCCATCTCGACGCGCGTGAACGCCACACCTTCGGCCGTGCCTTGCACTTCGACAAAATGGCCTGCGCCGGTCATGACCACGTTCATGTCGGTGTCGCAAGCCGAGTCTTCGGGGTAATCGAGGTCGAGCAAGGCGGTGCCGTTTTTCAGGCCCACCGAAATGGCCGCTACGCGATCCAAGATGGGTGATTCGGTCAATTTACCGGTGGCCATCAACCAGTTCACGGCGTCTTGGGCCGCCACAAAAGCACCCGTGATGCTGGCGGTGCGTGTGCCGCCATCGGCCTGCAGCACATCGCAGTCCAGATGAATGGTGCGCTCGCCCAGTTTTTTCAGGTCAAACACGGCCCGCAGTGAGCGCCCAATCAGGCGCTGAATTTCTTGCGTACGGCCGCTTTGTTTGCCGCGTGCAGCTTCACGGTCACCCCGGGTGTGGGTGGCGCGAGGCAGCATGCCGTATTCAGCCGTCACCCAGCCCTCGCCGCTGCCTTTTTTGTGGCCCGGCACCTTTTCTTCGACGGAGGCGGTGCACAGCACGCGGGTTTGACCGAACTCGATCAAGACCGAGCCTTCGGCGTGCACCGTATAGCCACGGGTGATGCGAACGGCACGCAAAGCATCGGCGGCACGGCCGGATCGGACATAAATGGCAGTCGAAGTGTTCATGGCGTATAAAAGTGCGTTGGATGTTTGCTGGAGATCGGGGCAGGCAGAGAGTTTGCGATAATCCACGGTTTGGTGTTCGCACGTGGTGCGCCCCATTTGCAGCGTTTGAGCTGCTTCTTGCCCATGAAGAAGCGCTGCGCTGTCCCAAGGAATTTGACCGATGCCAGTTTACAGTATGACCGGGTACGCCAGCGTGCAACACAGCCCGCTGCCCACCGACGGCGAGGCACCTGCCAACGCAGGCCCCACAGCACGACTGGGCCTGGAAATCCGCTCGGTCAACAGCCGCTTTTTGGACTTGTCCTTTCGTCTTCCCGAAGAGCTGCGCCAGCTTGAACCTGGCCTGCGTGAACTGATCACACGCCAGATCAAGCGCGGCAAAGTGGAGGTTCGCGCCAGCCAAGACGCCGGTGACGGTGCTGCGCTGCAAGCCCCCAACCACCAAGCGTTGCAAAAAATCGCCGCACTGCAAGACAAAATTCAAGACTGGCTGCCCGGTGCTCGCGCTCTGAGCGTGGCCGATGTACTGCGCATGACCGCAGGCAGCGCAGGCCAAAGCGCCCCCGACGAAGCGGCTTGGATGCAACTGGCCACGCAAGCGGTGGACGCCCTGCGCGAAGCGCGCGCCCGTGAAGGTGCCCGCCTGACCGAGATGCTGCAAGGCCACATCGAGCAGCTGCGTGGTTTGGCCGAACTGGCGGTGCCGCTGGTGCCGCAACTGGTCGAGCAGCAACGCCAGCGCTTTTTGGAGCGCTGGAAAGACGCCATGGCCCTGGCCGATGGCAGCCACCTGCCCGAAGCCGCCCAGGACCGGGCATTGACCGAAGCGACTGCTTTTGCCATCCGCATCGATGTGGCCGAAGAATTGACCCGCCTGCGCTCGCACCTGGACGAACTCAGCCGCCTGCTCACCAAGGGTGGCGACATCGGCAAACGCCTAGACTTCCTGATTCAGGAGTTGCACCGCGAAGCCAATACTTTGGGCTCCAAGTCGGCCGTGCTGGAGATGACCCGCATCTCGGTGGACATGAAAGTGCTCATCGAGCAAATGCGCGAACAAGTTCAGAACATCGAATAAAGAACCATCAGCATGGATTACCCCGGAAACCTCTTTGTCGTGGCCGCCCCCAGCGGGGCAGGCAAATCCAGTCTGGTCAAGGCCTTGATGGAACTGGATTCACGCGTACAGCCCACCGTTTCGCACACCACACGCCCGCCGCGTGGCCAGGAAAAGCATGGGCGCGAGTACTTTTTCGCCTCGACCCAGGAATTTGACGCCATGGTGCTGGGCGACGCCTTTGTCGAATGGGCGCATGTGCATGGTCAGCGCTACGGCACCTCCAAAAAGATGATCGAAGACCGCATGGCCCAAGGCGCCGATGTGATTCTGGAGATCGATTACCAAGGGGCTTTGCAGATCAAGAAGATGTACGCCAATGCGGTGCTGATCTTCATCTTGCCACCCAGCTGGGAAGAGCTGCGTTCGCGTCTGGAGCGCCGCGGGGAAGATGCCCCCGACATCATCGAGCTGCGCCTGCAAAACGCTGCGGTGGAGATGGCGCAGGCCCAAGAATTCGACTTCGTTATAATCAATGAAGTATTTGATCGTGCTCTGTTTGACCTCAAAGCGGTTGTTCACGCCCAGCGGCTCAAGTACCACGTCCAGCGCCGAGCAAGGCCGGACACCTTCCAAGCGCTCAAAATGGCTTGAATCAAGCTCAGAAATTCTCAAGGAAAACATCATGGCCCGCATCACTGTTGAAGATTGCCTGGAACAAATCCCCAACCGCTTTCAGCTGGTTTTGGCGGCCACTTACCGTGCCCGCATGCTGAGCCAGGGTCACACCCCACGCATTGAGAGCAAAAACAAGCCCGGCGTGACCGCACTGCGCGAAATCGCAGCGGGCAAAGTCGGTATCGAAATGCTCAAACGCGTTTCCTGATCCGCCCCCTACCCGGCACTGCCGGGTCAGCAAAAGCCCCAGCCATGGGGCTTTTTTTCGTCCACAGGAAATGCCTGCAACGGCTTGCGTTACATTGATGCCATGAGCCCCGCCATGCCCCCGTCATCTCAAGCTGTTCACGGCCGCCCCAAAGCCATTGCCCCGGCAGCGGCCAATGCGGCAGCGGCCAGTTTTGCGGTACTGGAAGCCCAACTGGGCTACCTGAACGAAGCCGACACCGAAATGGTGCGCAAAGCCTACAAATTTGCCGACGAAGCCCACTTGGGCCAGATGCGTAAAAGTGGCGAGCCTTACATCACCCACCCGATTGCGGTTGCCGGCCTGTGCACCGAATGGAAGCTGGACGCACAAGCACTGGCCGCGGCCTTGCTGCACGACTCCATGGAAGATTGTGGTGTCACCAAAATCGAGTTGATCGAGCGCTTTGGCTCCCCGGTAGCGGAGCTGGTCGATGGCCTGACCAAACTGGACAAGCTCGAATTCAATACCCGCGAAGAGAATCAGGCAGAGTCGTTTCGCAAGATGCTGCTGGCCATGGCCCGCGATGTGCGCGTCATCCTCATCAAGCTGGCCGACCGCACCCACAACATGCGCACCATGTCCGACATGCCGCGCAGCAAGTGGGGGCGCATCGCCTCCGAAACGCTTGAGATTTACGCCCCCATTGCCCACCGCCTGGGCCTGAACCAAATTTACCGCGAGCTGCAGGACCTGTCGTTCAAGCACCTGCTGCCCTGGCGCTACGCCGTGCTGACCAAAGCCGTGTCACGCGCCCGAAACCGCCGCCGCGATCTGATTCAAAAAGTGCAGGCCGATGTGGAGGCCGTCTTCAGCCAAGCAGGCATGGCAGTGCGCATCAGCGGTCGCGAAAAAACCCTTTACTCGATCTACAAAAAAATGGATGAAAAACACCTGAGCTTTGCCCAGGTGACCGACATTTACGGCTTCAGGGTCATCGTGTCGTCGGTGATCGACTGCTACACCGCGCTCGGCTGGCTGCACCAGATTTACAAACCTGTCCCCGGCAAATTCAAAGACCACATTGCGATTGCCAAAGTCAACGGCTACCAATCGCTGCACACCACCTTGGTGGGGCCATCGGGTGTGAACGTGGAGTTCCAGATGCGCACCGAAGCCATGCATTTGGTGGCCGAGTCGGGTGTGGCCGCCCATTGGCTTTACAAAGAGCACGAATCCGCCAGCGCCCAATCCGAACGCTTGGGCACCCAGTGGCTGCAGTCACTTTTGGACATCCAGACCGAAACGCGTGATGCCGCCGAATTTTGGGACCACGTCAAAGTCGACCTGTTCCCCGATGCCGTGTATGTATTCACACCCAAGAGCCAGATCATGGCCTTGCCACGCGGCGCAACGGTGGTCGATTTTGCCTATGCCATCCACAGCCGCGTAGGCGACCACGCCATGGCCGCCCGCATCAACGGCGACCAAGTGCCGCTGCGCACCGAGCTGAAAAACGGCGACGTGATCGAAGTGATCACCGCGCCCGTGTCCGCGCCCAACCCGGCGTGGCTGGGTTTTGTGCGCACAGGACGTGCCCGCTCCAAGATTCGCCACCACCTCAAGACCATGGCGCAAACCGAATCGGTCGAGTTGGGCGAGAAACTCCTGACCCAATCGCTTCGTGCCGAAGGCATTGACAAACTGCCAGAAGACGACACGGCCCACCAAGCCATGTGGGAAAAGCTGCTGCGTTTCACCGGCAACCGCAACCAAGCGGACCTGCTCATGGACATTGGCCTGGGCAAACGCATTGCCACCATCGTGGCCAAGCGCTTGGCGGCTTTGCTTTCCGAGCGCGGACAAAAACCCGATGCCTTGTTGATGACACGCGAGCGCTTCACCGCGCACGAGTCCATCTCGCAAGGAGCCATCACGCTGGATGGCAGCGAAAACGCCTCCGTGGTGTATTCGCGCTGCTGCCGTCCTTTGCCGGGCGACGACATCGTGGGCTATCTGGGCCGTGGCGAAGGCTTGGCCGTGCATACGCGCAATTGCGCCACCGCACGCAAACTCGAACACAAGGACAGTGAGCGCTTCATTGGCGTGGAGTGGTCAGACGAATTGGCTCGCAGCTTTGAAACCGGCATCAACGTCACCGTGGTCAATGGCAAAGGCGTGCTGGCCCGGGTCGCGGGGGCCTTGGCCAGCGCAGAGACCGACATCGTGCATGTGGACATGGGGCAGGAATCGCCACAAGACACGGCAGAGTTGAAGTTTGTGGTCGCTGTGCGCGATACCACCCATCTTGAGCAAGTGCTGCGCCACCTCAAGCGCACGCCATCGGTCATTCAGGCCACGCGGCAAACCAACAAAGGCAATTCAGCCGCTTGAAGCAGCGCTCATGACCGCACCCCACCGGGAGCGGGATAACAGACCTGCAAGACCTCAATCTCGAGCACCCCCGCTGGTGTCATCAACTTGAGTTCGTCACCTTCGCGAGACTTGAGCAACGTACGCGCAATCGGAGAGACCCAGCTGACCTGCCCATTCAGGCTGTCGGCTTCGTCCATGCCCAAAATGGTCACGGTACGCTCGGCACCATGGGCTTCGGCATAGGTCACGGTCGCACCAAAAAACACCTGGTCACTGCCATGGTGGACTGCGGGGTCCACCACTTCGGCGATTTCCAAGCGTTTCGTCAAAAACCGGATGCGCCGATCAATTTCTCGCAAGCGCTTTTTGCCATAGATGTAATCCCCGTTTTCGGAGCGATCCCCATTGCTGGCGGCCCAATGCACGATTTCGACCACCTTGGGCCGTTCATCGTCGATCAAGGCAAACAACTCGGCCCGCATCCGGGCGTAACCCGCAGGCGTCATGTAGTTGCGCGCCCCCGCGGGCAAGGCAGGCAAGCCCAGGTCTTCATCGCCCTCGGCGTCAGACTCTTTGGTGAATGCTTTGCTCATGTGAAGATGCTCAAAGGAATACGGCTTGAGGCCAGCCCAATAAAACCAAACTATTTGGGACGGCCAGAAATAGAAAAAGCCCACAACTTTCGTTGTGGGCTTTCTAATTTTTGGTGCGGCTGGCAGGAATCGAACCCACGACCCCTTGGTTCGTAGCCAAGTACTCTATCCAGCTGAGCTACAGCCGCATCATGCATCGAATTATAGCAAGCTTTTGAGGCCCAATTGAGCCCTCTCGCAATTTATTGCCAGGAAACAGCCGACATGTCGTTGGCGAAAATGGGCGAACTCGACCACAGGCCCTTAAGACCTTTGCGGTAAACCGCTGTATTCGAGGCGTTGAACAAGAACACGTTCACCGCATCTTTGGCAATCATGCGCTGCATGTCACCAAACAACTGCGTGCGCTCTTTGGCCGTGGTGGCCGCCGAGTGCTTGGCTGCCAAATCACGGAAAGCCTTGCTGTCATAACCCCAGTAATACTGCGGGTTGGCATAGGCCATGTAATCCAGTGGCTCCACATGGTTGATCACCGTGAGATCGAAGTTGCCTTTGAACGTGCCGCCCAGCCATTGCGCCCATTCCACGTTTTCAATCTTGGCGACGATGCCCACCTTGGCCAGTTGAGCCGCGAGAATCTCGCCTCCCTTGCGGGCATAAGGCGGTGGTGGCAAGGTCAGGGTCACGTTCAGTGGCGTCTGCACACCCGCTTCCTTGAGCAAGGCTTTGGCTTTTTCGGGGTCGTAGGCATAGGTGCCGCTCAACTCCACATAGCCCGCGTCGGTGGGCGCCATATGGCTGCCAATGGGTTTTGCCAAGCCTTCAAACACGCCATCGATGAAGGCTTTTTTGTCGACCGCATGCGACAAAGCACGGCGCACGCGCACATCGTCAAACGGTTTTTTACGGTTGTTGATGGTCATGATGCCCTTGCCAGCCGTGCTGCCCAGCTCAACCACAAAACGCTTGTCGGCCTGGAACTGCTTGAGGCTTTGCGGCGATTGAAAGCGCGGCATGCCATCGATATCACCCGCCAGCAAAGCGGCCACTTGCGCTGCCGAGTCGTTGATGAAGCGGAAAGTGACTTTCTTCACCTTGATGGCATTGGCATCGCGGAAACCATCCCACTTGGACAAAGTCACCGCAGTACCTTTGGCCCAGCTGTCGAGTTTGTAGGGGCCAGTGCCCACGGGCTTGGTGGCCGCGTTGGCGGCGCTGTCGGGGTGCAAGATCACGGCGGTGTTCTCGCCCATGCGGAACAGGAAGTTGCCATCCGGGTTGGTCAGCACCAGCACCACGGTGTGCGCATCGGGCGTAGAGATGTGACTGATGTTGTTGAAGACCGCACCCTTGGCCTTGTTGGTGCTCTTGGCATCTTTGGCACGCTCGAAGCTGAATTTCACCGCGGCGGCGTTGAAGTCACTGCCATCTTGAAACTTCACGCCCTTGCGCAATTTGAAAGTGTAGGCCTTGCCATCCGCGTCCATTTTCCAGCTCTCGGCCAGCAAGGGGCTGATCGAGCCGTCGACGTTGATCTTGGTCAGACCCTCCAAGATGTTGTAGTGCACCACCTCGCCAATGGCGGCCGCAGGAGCCATGGTCGGATCGAGGCTGGTGGGCTCCAAAATCATGCCCAAGGTGACGGTGTCCTTGCGCGACTGGGCTTGAGCCTGCAAAGGGCTCCAAGCCATGCTGGCAGCCACAATGGCCACCGAGCAAACGCCCACAGCACGGCGGGTCAACGGAAATGGCTTGCTCATGTTTTCTCCTGTTTCAAAAAATCATCTCGGTGCCCCGGCACCGCGGCCAACAGTGCGCGAGTGTAAGGGTGTTCGGCCTGTTCAAAAATCTTTTGCGCCGGGCCTTGCTCGACCACGCGACCTGACTGCAACACCAGCACATCGTCGCACATCAGGTTGATGACCGCCAGATCGTGGCTGACCAACAAATAGCTCAGGCCATAGCGGTCTTGCAGGTCCATCATCAGGTTCAGCACCTGCGCCTGCACCGAGACATCGAGCGCGCTGACTGGCTCATCGGCCACGATCAAGGCTGGCCGCGTGATCAGGGCACGGGCTATGGCGATGCGCTGGCGTTGGCCGCCCGAAAATTCATGCGGGTATTTGTCCAAATCGGCGCTTCTGAGGCCAACTTCGCTCAAGGCCTCGGCTGCACGCTCGCGCAGCGCCGACCGACCATCCGAGGGTTTGGTCAACGTCTGGATCGGCTCGGTCACGATACTCAGCACTTTTTGCCGAGGGTCCAGCGAGCCATACGGGTCTTGAAACACCATCTGAAATCCGCTGCGCAACGGCCGCAGCTCAGACGCGCTGGCCTGGTGCACATCCACGCCATTGAACAACACTTGGCCCTCAGTGGGTTGGTCCAGAGCCATCACCAAACGGGCCAAGGTGGATTTGCCTGAACCCGACTCTCCCACGATGCCCAAGCTCTTGCCCGCCTGCAAGCAAAAGCTCACATCAGACAAAGCCTGCAAGCTGTTGGCTGCGCCCGAAAGTGCCGAGCGCGGCATCACAAACCGTCGCCCCAATTGCCGCACTTGCAACAACGGTGGCGTGATGGATGACTGAGGCTTCATCAGGACAGCCTCCAGCGCGGGCAACTCACCACATGGGGTTCATCTGAGGGCATTTGCAAAGCAATACTTTCAGCTTGAGGCGGGGTGTGGTGGCATTCGTTGACAACCCAAGTGCACCGGTCGGCAAACGCACAGCCAGCGGGTAAATCCATCAACTCGGGCACGCTGCCCGGGATGGTGGTCAAGCGGGTGCCTCGGGCCAAACCCAAACGCGGCCGGGCAGCAAACAGGCCTCGTGTGTAAGGGTGCGCCCGATGGGCAAACAACTCGGCCGTGGCCGCGCTTTCGACCACTGAGCCGCCATACATCACCATCACACGGTCCACTTGGTCTTGCATCAGGCCCAGATCGTGGCTGATCAGCAAAAGCCCCATGCCGTCTTCTTGGACCAGTTGCCGGATCAGATTCAGCACCTCTTTTTGCACCGTAACATCGAGTGCAGTGGTGGGCTCATCGGCAATCAGCAGGTCCGGTCGGCAAGCCAATGCGATCGAGATCATGACGCGTTGGCGCTGCCCGCCCGACAGCTGATGCGGATAAGCGTCCAGCCGCTCGCGCGCCCGCGGCAACTGCACCCGCTCCAGCAACTCAAGAGCACGCGCCTTGGCCTCGGTCACGCCCATGTGCTGGTGCAAACGCAAAGGCTCTGCAATTTGCTTCCAGATCGGGTGCAGCGGATTGAGCGCCGTCATCGGTTCCTGAAAAATCATGGCCATGCGTGCCCCACGCAACTGGCACAGCTGCGGCTCTGGCAGGCCCACCAACTGCTGGCCTTGCAACACAATGGATCCGCTGACCTGTGCGCGTTCAGGCAGCAAGCCCATCAAGGCCAAGGCCGTGAGCGATTTGCCGCAACCGCTTTCACCAATCAAACCAAGCGTCTGGCCACGCTCCATGCGCAAAGACACGCCACGCAGGGCCTGCGCCCAACCGCGGGCCGTGGGCAATGTGACCCGCAAATCGGTCACATCCAACAAAGGCATGGGCGTGGATAAGTCCATCATTTCACCGTTGACGCGCCAAACGCGGGTCAAGCACATCGCGCAAACCGTCGCCCAACAGATTCAGACCCAAAACTGCCAACGCAATCGCTGCCCCCGGGTACACCGCGAGCATGGGGGCCTGAAACATCTGCGACTGTGCTTCATTGAGCATTCGGCCCCAGCTGGGCTGCGGCGGTTGTGTGCCCAAGCCCAGATACGACAAAGCCGCCTCGGCCAAAATGGCGATGGCAAATTGAATGGTCGCCTGAACGATCAGCACACTGGCGATGTTGGGCAGCACATGCACCCACGTGATGCTGAGCGGGCCTTTTCCCGCTGCACGCGCCGCAGCGGTGAAGTCGCGTGACCAGATGGCATTAGCGGCACCTCGCGTGATGCGCGCAAAGACCGGGATGTTGAAAATGCCAATCGCGGCAATGCTGACCACCAGACCCGGCCCATAAATGGCCGTCAGCATGATGGCTGACAACAAAGCAGGGAAAGCGAAAGTGAAATCAGAGGCACGCATGATGACTTCTTCGACCCAGCCCCGCCGGGCCGATGCCAGCAAACCCAAAGGCACCCCCACCCCCAAGCCAATGCCCACGGCAATGAAGCCCACCAGCAAAGAGTTTTGACTGCCCACCAGCAGCAAAGACCCGATGTCGCGCCCCAAGCTGTCTGTGCCCATCCAGTGCGCTGCACTCGGGGCGGCCAACTTGTTGGGGATGTCGATGTCTGCGACGGGGTAAGGCGACCAAAACAGTGACAAAACCGCACACAGCAAAAGTACCACCACCATGGCCCCACCCGCCACAAAGCTCGGATGCCGCAACGCACGGTACAGGATGTGCCCCTTATCGCGCATGACCCACCTTCAAACGAGGATCAATCCAGACGTACAAGACATCAATCAAAAAGTTGATCCCAATGACCAGGGCCGACAACAGCATCACCACATCGCGCACCACGATCAAATCGCGGTTGGCAATGGCCTGAAATATCAGACGGCCGATGCCCGGCAGCACAAACACGTTCTCGATCACGATGGCGCTGGTGATCAGGTTGCCAAACTGCAAACCCATCACCGTCAGCACCGGGATCATGGCGTTGCGCAACACATGCCGCCAAAGCACCTGACGGCGGGACAAGCCTTTGGCTCGCGCGGTGCGCACAAAGTCTTCGCGCAAAGTGTCGAGCACGGCAGAGCGGGTCACCCGCGTCAAAATGGCCGTTTGCACCGCCGCCAGCGCCATGGCGGGCAGCAGCAAGGCCTTGATGCCTTCCCCAACACCGCCACCATCGTCTTCAGACCAGCCCGGAAAGCCCCCCGCACTCACCCACTCCAAGTGCACCGCGAACAGCAAGATCAAAAGAATAGCCAGCCAGAAATTGGGCAAGGCCAGGCCCAACTGACTGAGCGTCATCACGCCCACATCGCCTGCCTTGTTCTGCTGAGAAGCCGCGTAAATGCCCAGCGCCAAAGCCAGTGCCACTGTCAAGCCCATGGCCATCACAGCCAAAGGCAAAGTGACCTGCATGCGCTCGGCCATCAATTGTGCGGTGGGGGTGTCGTAAGAAATGCTCAAGCCCGCCTGCCCCTGCAACAGACCGCCCACCCAGTTCAGATAGCGCCAAGCGGCAGGCTGGTTCAAGCCCAGCTTATCCTCCATCGCGGCAATCGACTCGGCCGTGGCCGTCTCGCCCAAAATCACCTGAGCCGCGTTGCCGGGCAACAACTCGAGCACGGCAAACACCACCACCGAAGTGGCCAGCAAGGTCAATGCGAAGCTCAACAGCCTTCTCAGGACAAACAGGGGCACGCGCTATCCTCGGGTCTGTGAGCAACGATGAAGAGAGACTTGAATGACATCCGAAATGATTGTAAACAGCACCCGTGGCAGCATCGTGGATGTACCCGGCCTGCGCGTAGGGCATTTCACACTCAGCGAACGCCTGACCGGTTGCTCGGTCGTGCTGGCCCCTGAAGGTGCCGTGGGTGCGGTGGACGTTCGAGGCGCGGCCCCAGGCACCCGCGAAACCGATTTGCTGGACCCCGCCAACCTGGTGGACAAAGTGCATGCCGTGCTGCTCAGTGGCGGCAGTGCCTTTGGGCTAGATGCCGCCACGGGTGTGGTTCGCTGGCTGGAAGAGCACCAGATTGGATTTGAAACAGGCTACGGCCGTGTGCCCATCGTGCCCGCTGCCGTTTTATTTGATTTGCCCGTGGTGCGCCAGGGCGACCAAGCCCAAGCACGCCCGAACGCCCAAGCCGGTTACGCCGCTTGCGAAGCCGCATCGACTGCCACACCCGCCGCAGGCAACGTGGGCGCAGGCGCAGGAGCGTGCGTGGGCAAACTGTTGGGACTTCACCGCTGCATGAAAGGTGGCATCGGCAACGCCAGCGTGCGCGTGGGCCCTTGGGTCGTGGGGGCTTTGGTCGCCTGCAACGCGGTGGGCGATGTCATCGACCCCAGCACAGGGCACATCTTGGCAGGCGCGCGCACAGCCGATGGCCGCCAACTGGCCAACACGCAACGCGCTTTTTTGAATGGCGAGCGCGGCAACCGCCCTCTGCCGGGCACCAACACCACGATTGGTGTGATCGCCACCAACGGCACGCTGACCAAAGCCCAGGCCAAGCGCTTGGCCATGAGCGCCCACGATGGACTGGCCCGCAGCATCCGCCCCGCACACACCACTCTGGATGGCGACACCCTGTTTGCCATGGCCACGGGCACCGAAACAAGTCCCGCTGACCTGATGCTGCTGACCATGATGGCCGCGGAGGCGACGGCTCTGGCCACAGTCGATGCCATACGACAAGCACACGCGATCGAAACCCTCGCAGGACACATCCCGTCCATGCGCAGCCTCAGCGACCAGGTCTGAGTGAAGGGCGGCATTGCGTCATTCACCGCCTCAACACAGCCTCACTGATAACAATAAAAACAACAAATAAAGATAAATTAGACAAAATATCGAGTAATTATTAGAATTGACAAATTAAAACTTCTGACTGATCCACAAGGTGCGATTCAGTGTCAATTCAAAATGAACATGGACAGCGCATCCGGCAGCCCTGCCCCGATCGATCCCCCTCTGCAGCGTTCAGACAAATTCTTCATCCTGTTCATGATCGGCATGGTCTGCATCGTGACTTGGGTGGGGTATCTGTCCTACAAAAAAGGCCAACTGCAAGAAACCACCAAGCGCAACGGCGAAGCTTGGCTCCAATGGTTCACTGAAGCCGCGGCCCATCGACATGAGTCAGGTTTTGAGCCTCAGGCCTGCGCGGCACAGTCGCCCAACACCTGGGCAGACTGCTACCAAAGTCTCACCGCACCAGACGGTCCAATCGGGACACAACGCAACCCTTTTTCAGGCGCTTCCGTGCAACGCATCGTCAAATGCGACTCACAAGACCGTCAACTTGCAGGCTCTTTGGCGTTCGAAAAAATCACGCCCAACCCCCCAGGCTCTGCGATTCCCACCCTCACGACGGCACTCCAGGACAGCGACCGCATCGGTGAGAAAGTGCAAATCAAAATCTCTGTCTGTGACAGCGGTGCCAACCCCATTCGCATCGGCGAGTTGGAATTCTGAGGACATCGGACATGAGCACTTCAGAACATTTCAGTGTCACAAGTCATGGCTCAACAGGCATGATTTCGCGTGATTTACCGATGCGCAAATGGTTGTACCTGTGGCTGCTGTGCCCGAGTCAAAAAGGCAACCACCACAAAACGATCGACCACTGGATCAGCATTCTGATTTTGGCCAACCTGGCCGCCTTGGTGACCGAACACATCCCTGCCATTTACACACCCTATGCGGCGTGGTTTCACGCCTTCGATGTGTTCTCGGTGGGCATTTTCACCATTGAATATTTGCTGCGGCTTTACCTGGCCCCTGAAGACGCCGAATTCCAAACATCACCCCATCCAAGGCTGCGCTACATGCGCAGTCCATTTGCCTTGATCGACTTGATCGCCGTTGCACCGTTTTACTTGCAGGCCTTCATCCCGCTTGATCTGCGAGCGCTCAGGCTGATGCGCTTGCTGCGAATTCTCAAACTCTTTCGGGTTCTGGTGCCGGCGTACCACGAATTCATGGACATCAATCGCGGCCGCACCTTCAGACAAAAGATTCACGCCTTGGTGTTCCCAACCCCATTCGGGGGGCAATTGCACTTGATTTTTGACAACTTCATTGTGATCTGGGTGATCATTTCGGTCATCGCCGTCATCTTGGAGTCCGTGCACAGCATCCAATACTTGCTGAACCTGGAATTCATCATTCTGGATGCCATCGCGGTCGGCATCTTCACGCTGGAATACTGCTTGCGCTTGTACAGCTGTGTAGAAAACCCGGGCATGCAACAAGCACTGAGCGGTCGCTTGAAACAAGCCAAAACCACCAGCTCCATCATCGACTTTCTGGCCATCCTGCCTTTCTTTCTCGAAGTCTTTTTGCACCACTTGCTGGACTTGCGATTCCTTCGGGTTTTCCGCTTACTGCGGTTGCTCAAACTCACCCGTTACACCGGGGCCACCACCACGCTCACGCGCGTGATATCGCGCGAATGGCCCGTGTTGGCAGCATCGGCATTCGTCATGCTGCTGTTGGTCATCATGACGGCCAGTCTGGGCTATCTGTTCGAACACGAAGCGCAGCCCGACAAATTTGAAAATATCCCTCAATCCATTTACTGGGCCGTGATCACGCTGGCATCCGTCGGGTACGGCGACATATCGCCCATCACCCCCATGGGCCGAGTGATGACCATCATCCTTGCCTTGCTGGGCATCGGCATCTTTGCCATTCCTGCGGCCTTGCTGTCCTCTGCCTTCACCGACCAGCTGCGCATTGAGCGGGAAACGCTGAAAAACGAACTATATGAAATGCTGGCAGATGGGGTGCTGGATGAAGCCGAAAGTGAAAAAGTCATGGCTGAAGCCAAACGCCTTCACCTGAGCAAAGAAGAAGTGAACCGCCTTGTCGTCAAGGCGAGACGCGAAAGAGAACTCAAAGAAGACGTCTCAGTGCTGCCCTTGCACAAGATTGCGGCCAAATCAGAGCACGCCATCGAGCACTACAAAGTCCTGATCTCCCAAATACGGCAACTGGGGGTCATGACCGATGCAGCCCAATTTGAATCGGTCGCGCTGGAAAAGAAACGACTCACACCAGACGAGTGGTCACTGTGGCAACAGATACAGGGACAAGAGCCCCCCAAGCCCTGATTACGCAAGCAGTAGACATCCTGCAGAGAAAGCACCGAGCCCAGGCGATAACGCCACACCCACCGGTGTGGCACTCAACGTTGCCGCTTGAACACAAAGTCTCCAATCAAACTGGAGTTCTCCCAAGGCACTTGCTCTCCCTTGGTTTCGGCCAGCACTTGCCGACGCACCTCTTTGAGTACCTGCTCCACCGGCAAATTGGGCGTTTGCATCGACTTGAGCAGGCTCTTGGTGAACGGGCTGTTGCGCTG
Organism: Limnohabitans sp.; assembly: GCA_017986605.1. GTDB lineage: Bacteria > Pseudomonadota > Gammaproteobacteria > Burkholderiales > Burkholderiaceae_C > Limnohabitans_A. Next base: position 5,281 of record JAGNVG010000012.1, on the reverse strand, counting down.
CCCCTTGGGGCCATCTGACGCGACCTTGCCTGGCGCGGTGGAATACACCAGCAAGGTGCCGCTGGGTGCATCCATGCGCCCCAAGCCACTGCTGGCGCTACGCCATTGGCGAGACACGGGGTTGTCGCGGCAGGCGTCCAAAATGACGATGTTGACCCGCTGAGTATTTCGGCCTTTGGTGTCCCCCAGCATGGCCAACCATTGCTGCGCGTCGTAGGCTTGGTCGTCGAGTTCATACTCCCGCGCCACATCCGCGTCGACCGGGATCACAAAATTTCGGCCTTTGGCTTCCACCGCATGACCCGCATAAAAAATCAACGCCACGTCGGCAGAGGCCACGGAGCCCTCAAACAAACGCGTGGCTTCACGCAGCTTGCGCAGATTTGCATTTTGCAAAGTGGTCACCTGAAACCCCAAGCCCTTCAGGGTGTGAGAGATATCCACCGCATCATTGACCGGGTTCGTGAGCGGCGAACTTTTGTAGCTGGCATTGCCGACCACCAAGGCCACCCGACGCTCCGTCAAGTTGGTGGGCACCACCGGCTTGACCTGTGCAAGCTCCAAACGCTCTTGCAACTCTTGTTGCTTTTTTCGCGAGGCCTCCAAGGCTGTGGCAAGACGCTCGCGATCGGATTTGTCTGTTTCAGGAACTGGGGCGAATGGCACCGCCGCCATGGTCGATGTGGATGAATGGAAGGGGAAGCGCTGCGCATCGAGCGCCAAAGATTCAAGCAACTCACCGTTGCCCCAGCGCCCTTGTCGTCGAATGGTGCCGTTGGCAAAGTACTCAATGCCTTGGCCATTGGTCTTGTCGTCCTTGTACTCACCAACGTACTTGCTGCCATTGACAAAAGAGTAGGTGCCCATGCCGTGGCGCAAACCCTCCTTGAAAGACCCCTCGTACTTGCTGCCACTGGCGAAAGTAAAAGTACCCAGCCCGCTGACCTTGCCCTCTTTGAACTCCCCCACATATTTGTCACCATTGGCGAAGGTGATGATGCCTTGGCCCTCGCGCTTGTTGTCCCGGTACTCACCCACGTACTTGTTGCCAGTAGCATGGGTGTAGGTCCCCGGGCCATTGAATTTGCCATCTTTGTAAGCCCCGGTATGCACATCTCCGCTGGCAAAGGTGTAAGTGCCTTGCCCATGGCGCTGGCCATCTTTGTGCTCGCCCACGTACTTGTTGCCATTGGCGTGCGTGTAAACACCAGAGCCATTGGATTTGCCATCCTTGTGCTCCCCCACATACACATCACCGCTGGCGAAGGTGTAAGTGCCCTGCCCGTGGCGCTGGCCATCTTTGAATTCACCCGCGTATTTATTGCCACTGGGGTAAGTGGAAGTGCCAAAACAGTTGTGCCACGACGAAGCTGCGATGTTGGATGGACAAACAGGCAGCTGGGACTGCGCCCGGCCAGCCAGCGGCAGCAAGGCGATGAACAAAAAACTCAATAAAAAGCGCATGGTTTTCATTTGCGGTCAACTGGAATGGGTGCCCAACAAGCGCATCAAAACGCCTTCGGATTGACGGTCAAGCCAGCCATGTTAGACCATGGCACAAGGAAAGCTTAACCACCGAACTTTCGCACAAACCATGACCAGTCAGCAGGGACCGCCCACAAAAAAGCCCACTCAGTCAAAAGTGGGCTTCATGCTGCATTGAATGGTAGGGCGTCACGGACTTGAACCGTGGACCAAAGGATTATGAGTCCTCTGCTCTAACCAACTGAGCTAACGCCCCAACCGAAGCCGTGATTGTAGTGGCCCAGCGGCGCTTATTTGGACTGGCTCAGCGCGTTGCTGACCAAGCGCGAGGTGATATTGACGATCTGGATCATCCGGTCGTAGGGCATGCGGGTCGGGCCGATCACGCCCAAGGTGCCCACAATTTGGCCGTCGACTTCATAAGGCGAGCTGACGACGGACAACTCCTGCATGGGCACAATCTGGCTTTCGCCACCGATATAGATGCGCACGCCTTCGGCCTGGCTGGACACATCGAGCAAGCGCATGAGCTGCGTTTTTTGCTCAAACAGGTCAAACGCACGGCGCAGATGCCCCATGTCGCTGGAAAAATCGCTCACCGACAGCAAGTTGCGCTCACCGGCAATCACCACTTCGTTCTGGTCTTCTGCCAGGGCCTCGGTGCTCACCTGCACAGCCGCTTGCATGAGGGTGGCGATTTCGCTTTGCAAACTGAGCAGCTCTTGCTGCACCCGACTGCGCACTTGCTCGATGGCCATGCCTGCGTAGTGGGTGTTCAGGAAATTGGAGGTCTCGATCAGCTGGCTTTGCGTGTAATCGGTCTCCGTGAACAGAATGCGGTTTTGCACATCCCCCTCTGGCGAGACGATGATGACCAGCAAGCGGCGCTCGGACAAGCGCAAAAACTCGATGTGCCTAAACACAGACGCCCTGCGCGGTGTCATGACCACGCCCACAAAATGCGACAAGTTAGACAACAAATTGGCGGCACTGGCGATCACCTTTTGCGGCTGATCGGGCGTGAGGGCCGGGGTCTCTAGGCCGTCACGTTGCACGGTGAGCATGGTGTCCACAAACAAGCGGTAGCCACGGCTGGTCGGGATGCGTCCGGCCGAGGTGTGCGGGCTGGCAATCAGGCCCAGCTCTTCCAGGTCGGACATCACGTTGCGGATGGTGGCGGGAGACAGATCCAGACCCGAGGCTTTGGAGAGCGTGCGAGAGCCCACGGGTTGGCCGTCCGCGATATAGCGTTCAACCAGCGCTTTGAGCAATAACTTGGCACGATCATCTAGCATCTGGTCATTTTAATGATGTAATTTGCGCATGAGATCCAAGTTCCGTCACGTTGCACTGTTTGGCAAATACCACACGACCACCCAAGGGGGTGCGCTGGAGAACTCTCGGCGTGCTTTGGACGACGTTGCCCAGTTTTTGACCCGGCAAGGCTGTGATGTGGTTCTGGACAAGGAAACCGCTTCGCACACAGGCATGAACCAATACCCGGTCTTGGACATGACCCAGATCGGCTCGCAGTGTGATTTGGGGCTGGTGATTGGCGGCGATGGCACCATGCTGGGCATTGGTCGCCAGATGGCCCGCTACGGTTTGCCGCTGATGGGCATCAACCAAGGGCGTCTGGGCTTCATCACCGACATCCCCCTACAAAGCTACCAGGATGTGCTGCAGCCCATGCTGCAGGGCAATTACCAAACAGAAGACCGCAGCTTGCTGCAAGCCCAAGTGATGCGCGACCAGCGCTGTGTGTTCAGCGCTTTGGCGATGAACGATGTGGTCGTCAACCGAGGCGGCACCTCGGGCATGGTGGAGCTGCGGGTCGAGGTCGACGGCCATTTTGTGTCGAACCAACGCGCTGACGGCCTGATCATTGCGACGCCTACGGGCTCCACGGCTTACTCTCTGTCGGTCGGCGGCCCACTGATGCACCCGGCCATTGGGGGCTGGGTCATGGCCCCGA
>JAGNVG010000012.1:0-1721 GCA_017986605.1 Limnohabitans sp. | reverse complement strand
CATTTTGTGTCGAACCAACGCGCTGACGGCCTGATCATTGCGACGCCTACGGGCTCCACGGCTTACTCTCTGTCGGTCGGCGGCCCACTGATGCACCCGGCCATTGGGGGCTGGGTCATGGCCCCGATCGCACCGCACACTTTGTCCAACCGGCCCATCGTGTTGCCTGAGTCATCCGAGATCAGCATCGAGATCGTGGCGGGGCGCTATGTGAGCGCCAATTTCGACATGCAATCGCTGGCCGACCTCATCCTGGGTGACCAAATCAAGGTGCAGCGCTCCGAGCACAAAGTGCGGTTTTTGCACCCCTCGGGCTGGAACTACTTCGACACCTTGCGCAAAAAAATGCACTGGAATGGGGGCGCATAAGCCGTGGCACTGACGCACATCACCCTGCGCGATTTTGTGATCGTGCACGAGCTGGAACTGGACTTGAGTCGAGGCTTCAGTGTGCTCACCGGAGAGACCGGCGCAGGCAAATCTATTTTGATCGACGCCTTGCAATTGGCCTTGGGTGCCCGAGCAGAAACCGGTGTGGTGCGCGAAGGCGCCACCCGCTGCGAAGTTTGTGCAGAGTTTGAACCCACGCCCGCCATTGCCGCTTGGCTCGAGGAGGCCGGTTTTGAGACCAGCGCCGACTTGCTGCTGCGCCGCACCGTGGACACCTCCGGCAAAAGCCGCGCCTGGATCAACGGCAGCCCCGCCACCGCCACACAACTGCGCGAACTGGGCGAACGGCTGCTGGACATCCATGGCCAACACGCCTGGCAAAGCCTGACCCGCCCTGATGCCGTGCGCGGCCTGCTCGACGCCTATGCAGGCACCGACACCCGACCGCTCAAGGCTGCGTGGCAAGTTTGGCGGCAAGCCCAGCAAGCCCTGTCGGACGCGCGGCAAGCGCAAAGCACATTGGCCAACGAACGCGAGCGATTGGCTTGGCAAATTGGCGAGCTGGAAAAGCTCAACCCGCAAGTGGACGAATGGCAGGACCTGAGCACGCAGCACAGCCGTTTGGCCAACGCACAAGCCCTGATCGACGGTGCGAACCAGAGCACCGTCTTGCTCGAAGGCGAAGACAGCGGCAGCGAGGGCGGCGCTTTGCGACAGTTGAGCCGCGCCATCCAGACCCTGCAAGCGCTGGGGCAGTACGAGCCCGAGTTCAATGCTCTGGCCGACGTGCTGGCATCTGCTCAAGCCCAAGCCGAAGATGTAGCGCACAGCCTGCACAGTTATTTGCGTAAAACCGATCTGGACCCTCAGCACCTGGCCCTGCTGGACGAACGCATGGGCCTTTGGCTGTCACTGGCAAGGCGCTACAAGAAAACGCCCGATGACTTGCCTCTGGCACTCCAATCGTGGCGTCAAGAGTTGGCTCAGCTCGATGCTGCAGCCGACCTGGACAGTCTGCACAAAGCCGAACAGGCCGCCCACCAAGCCTGCCTGCAAGCGGCCAAAGCCGTTTCGCAGCAACGCCAAAAAGCCGCCAAACCGCTGGCGCAAGCTGTCAGCAGTGCCATGCAGCAACTGGGCATGCAAGGTGGCCGTTTTGAGGTTCAGCTGCAAACCCTCGACGCGCCTGCACAGCACGGCCTCGAAGAAGTCAGCTTTCTGGTCGCCGGACACGAAGGCAGCACACCGCGCCCCGTGGGCAAAGTGGCCTCTGGCGGCGAGCTCTCGCGCATCGCGCTGGCCATCGCGGTCACCACCAGCGAGCTGGGTGA
>JAGNVG010000108.1 GCA_017986605.1 Limnohabitans sp. | reverse complement strand
AAATTCCCAATGGCCTGTTTTTGCAAGGGTAAATACCTTGGCGACAAGTCCAGCCCCTCGGCCAAGGCTTGTGGCGAATACTCAAAAAGCAGATGGTGCCCATCGTCGGCCAATGTGCCCAAAAGCCAGTTTTCGCCCCAGCCTTCATAACGGACTAGCACTTTTTTCACGGCGTTGCCTTAGGGATACGGCGTGTGCGAGAGACACGCTGGCGAGCCGGTTTTTGTTGCTGCGCCATGTCCGCAATGGACGCGACAACGGGTTTGAACAAGGGCTGCAATTGCCCCTCTTGACCGAGGCACTGGACCAGTTTGATCCAGGCGATCACAGAAGCTTTGCCCGTGTTTTCGAGCGTGTTGAGTGTGCTGCGAGACACACCCATGCGCTCAGCCATGTCGGCTTGAGCAATCTCTTTTTGAATCCGCAGCCGTTTTAATCGCTGCGCCAAGGCCAGAGACATCTCCTCGGCCGAAGAGAAGTTAAAGTCCAAAAATTCGGTCATTGTTTGATTTTACTCGAACAATGACGGATATTTCAATCTTTATATTACCTCATGGAATCACACCACCGCATGACAAGCGATCTTGATGCCTTTGAAGTCACGCAAAGCGGGGCGCTCGGAGCGGCAGATGTCAGTGGCCTGTGGACAGCGGGGGTGGAAGGTGCAGCCGCTTGGGGGGTTCAGCGGGTTGGGCACTTCGCCTTGCACGGGCGTACGGGCACGGCCCGTGTCGTGCATCTTCGGAATCGCGTCCAGCAGCATCTTGGTGTACGGGTGCTGTGGGTTGGTGAACAAAGTGTGCTTGTCGGCCAGCTCCACCAGTCGGCCCAAGTACATCACGCCCACTTGGTCGCTCACGTGGCGCACCACGGCCAGGTTGTGACTGATGAACAGATAGGTCAGGCCCCGCTCACGCTGCAGGTCTTTCATGATGTTGAGCACCTGCGCCTGCACGCTCACATCCAGCGCCGACGTCGGCTCGTCGCACACCAAAAACTCTGGCGCGGTGGCAAGTGCTCGCGCGATCGAGATGCGCTGACGCTGTCCACCCGAGAACTGGTGCGGGTACTTGACCATGTCGAGCGGCGACAAGCCGACCGATTGGAGCAACTCGGCCACACGGGCTTTGAGCTCTTCGGCGTCGCTGATCAAACCGTGCTCTTTGAGTGGCTCGCCAATGATGTCGTCCACCGTCCAGCGCGGGTTCAGGCTGGCATAGGGGTCCTGAAAAATCATCTGGATGCGCTGACGCATGGCCTTGGCATCGCTGGACTTGAAAGCCGCATGGGCGTCTTGCCCATCGAAAGTTAATCCACCGCGTGTGGGTTCGTACAAGCCCACCAGCAATCGTGCCACCGTGCTTTTGCCACAACCGGACTCGCCGACCAAGGCCAAGGTCTTGCCGCGCTCGATCTCAAAGCTCACGCCGTCAACAGCGTTGAGCATTTGGCGCGGTTTGCGCTCGATCACGCGGTTAAGCCATGGGGCCGACACGTCAAAAGTTTTGGCCAGGTCGTGCGCAACAACCAAGGGCTGCTTCTTGTGGTCGCTCATGCTGCGCTCCCATCGTGCAGCCAGCAAGCGGCCTGATTGACACCAGCTTGCACCAGCTCGGGCCGCTCTTGGCGGCAGCGGTCGAAGGCTTGCGGGCAGCGCGGGTTGAAAGCGCAGCCTTGCGGAATGGCGTTCAGGCGGGGCATGGCACCGTCAATTTGGTTCAGGCGTTCGCGGTCACTGTCCATGTCGGGGATCGAGGCCATCAGGCCTGCGGTGTAAGGATGGGCCGGGTGGTTGATGACCTGGTGCACCGGGCCGATTTCGGCCACACGCCCGGCATAGAGCACGGCCACGCGGTCACAGGTTTCGGCGATCACGCCCATGTCGTGCGTGATCAGCATGACGGCCGCACCACGGTCTTTGCAGACTTTTTTAAGCAAGCTGATGATCTGCGCCTGGATCGACACATCGAGCGCGGTGGTCGGTTCGTCGGCCACGATGAGCTGCGGCTCGGCAGCCAAGGCCAGCGCAATCACCACACGCTGACGCATGCCGCCCGAAAACTGGTGCGGGTAATGGTCAATGCGCTCTTCGGCGGCCGAAATGCCGGTGTCTTTGAGCAAATCGATGGCACGTTGGCGGGCCTCTTGGGGCGTGACCGGCAGGTGCGCCAAGATGGTTTCAGTCAGCTGCCTGCCAATGGTGTAGAGCGGATTGAGCGATGTGAGTGGGTCCTGAAAAATCGCGCCAATCTTGCGGCCCCGGATGTGGCGCATCTGGTCGGCATTCAAGTGATCGATGCGCTGACCTTCCAGCAAAATTTGCCCGCTGGCCACACGGCCCGGTGGCTCCAACAGGCCAATGATGGCCGCGCCCGTGAGCGACTTGCCCGCACCCGACTCGCCCACCACGCCCAGGATTTCGCCGGGCGCGATGTCGAAAGAAATATCGTCCAGCGCACGCAAGGTGCCGTGGCGGTTGGGGAACTCCACCACCAGGTTTTTGACTTGTAAAAGACTCATCGCAATCTCGGATTCAGCGCGTCGCGCAACCAGTCACCCAGCAAATTGACCGACAGGGCGATCAGCACCAGCATCAGCCCCGGAAAAATCGTGATCCACCACTCACCCGAGAACAAATAGTCATTGCCCACACGGATCAGCGTGCCCAGCGAAGGCGAGGTAGGCGGTGCACCCACGCCCAAGAAAGACAAAGTGGCTTCGGTGATGATGGCCGTGGCCACCTGGATCGTGGCCAGCACCATGACCGGACCCATCACGTTGGGCAAGACATGCTTGACCATGATGCGCAGCGGGGCCACCCCCGTCACACGCGCGGCCTGCACGTATTCCTTGTTGCGTTCGACCAAAGTCGTGCCGCGCACGGTGCGTGCGTATTGCACCCAGCCAGTGAGCGAGATCGAGATGATCAACACACCAAAGGCCAGTGACTCGTTGGCGTTGGGGAACAAGGCACGCCCCACCCCCGCGATCAACAGGGCCACCAAAATGGCCGGGAAGGACAACATCACATCGCACAAGCGCATGAGCAAGGCGTCAATCCAACCGCCTTTAAAGCCTGCCAGCAAACCCAGGCCAACGCCCACCGCCACCGACAAGACCACCGAGGCCAAGCCCACGATCAAAGAGATGCGCGAGCCGTAGATCAGGGCCGACAAAATGTCGCGTCCCTGATCGTCGGAGCCGAGCAGAAACTTGGTCGTCCCCCCCTCCATCCAAGCAGGCGGTAGGCGGGCATCGCTCAGCTCCAGCGTGGCCAGATCAAACGGGTTGGTGGGAGAGACCCAGCCGGCAAAGACCGAACAAAAAAGACACACGAAGGCGATGCCAGCCGCCACCATCGCCGTGGGCGATTGGCGGAAGCTGTAACCGACGTCGCTGTTCAGCCAACGTTTCAGTGCGTTCATGGTTTATTTGACCGTGATGAATTTCCAAGCCATGCCGTTATCCGGAAACTGCACCAACTCGATGTTTTTCTTAGCTGCCCAGTTCAGCGCTTGCTGGTGCAAAGGCAGGTGACCCACATCGTCTTGGTGGATCTTCATGGCTTCGCGGATCATTTCGTTGCGCTTTTTCTGGTCGGTTTCAGAGGCCACTTTCGCGGTCAACTCATCCACCTTGGGGTTGCTGTAAGCACCCAAGTTGAACTGACCACGACCGCCATCACCTGGAGTCGACAAGATGGGGTACATCACGTTGTGGGCATCCACCGTGCTGGCCGTCCAGCCCAGCATGTAAAAGCTGGTGTTGCGGCTCAAGATTTTGGGGAAGTATGTCCCCTTGGTCTCGGCTTCGAGGTTGATCTTCACACCCACCTTGGCCAAGTTGGCGGCCACGGCCTGGCAGATTTCTGCGTCGTTGACATAACGGTCATTCGGGCAGTTCATCTTGACTTCAAAACCATTGGGATAACCCGCTTCAGCCAGCAGCTTTTTGGAGGCCTCAACGTCATAAGGCAAACGCTTGGCCAAGTCGGCAGGGAAACCATTGATTTGAGGAGGCATCATCAGTGCCAACGGTGTAGCGGCACCGCGCATCACGCGAGTGCGGATGGTTTCGATGTCGATGGCCTGGTAGAAGGCCTTACGAACACGCACATCCTTGAAAGGGTTCTTGCCCTTCACGTTGGAGAACAGCAGCTCATCGCGTTTTTGGTCCATGCCCAAAAAGATGGCACGCAACTCAGGGCCTTGCAGCACCTTGAGTTTGTCATTGGCTTTGATGCGATCAACGTCTTGCACCGGCACAGGCTCCATCACATCGAGCTCACCCGACATCATGGCCGCCACTCGGGTGGCATCGTTGCCAATCACGTTGTAGATGACCTCTTCCACGTTGCCTGGGATCTTGCCCCAGTAGTTGCCATTGCGCGAAAAAGTGGTGCGCACACTGGGCTGACGCTCACGTACACGGAAAGGGCCTGTACCGTTGGCACGGAAAGAGGCGGCGTTTTCAATGCCCTTGCGGCGATCCACAGGCTTGGTGGCTTGGTTGTCTTCACACCACTTCTTGCTCATGATGGCCCAGTGCGTGATCAACTCGGGCACGATGGGGAACGGAGCGTTGGTGATGATGTCGATGGTGTGGTCGTTGATCTTCTTGATCTCTTTGAATTGACCCACATAGCTCTTCATATCGGAGCCGTCGCCTTTGGCACGCTCGTAGCTGAAGATCACGTCGTCAGCGGTGAAAGGCGTGCCGTCATGGAACTTGACGCCTTTGCGCAACTCAAAACGCCACACCGTGGGAGCGGTCTGCTTCCAGCTGGTGGCCAGCAAAGGGGTGAGCTTGTAGTTGGCGTCGCGTGAAACCAGTGTTTCGTAGACGTTTTCAACGACAGAAATTTGCAAGGACTCATTGAGCGAATGCGGGTCCATGGACAAGGCGTCGCCTTGGTTGCCTACCCGCAAAGTCACGGCTGAAGCCGACACCGCCGTCAAGGCCAGCGCGGCGGCCAAAGTGGCCACGAGAGGGTTGAGTTTGAAAGCCATGGAAATCTCCTTGTTAAATGAACTCACTGAAACCAAATCATCACCCTGCCTGCAGGGGCAAGGCTTGCTCTACCAAACTGGCATGCAAGGCCGCGCCCAAAGGCAGGATGTCGTCGTTGAAGTCGTACCGGCTGTTGTGCAGCGGGTGTGGGCCGGGACCATGCGGCAGACCCTGACCGATGCGGATGTACGCACCGGGTTTGGCCTGAAGCATGAAAGAAAAATCTTCACCGCCCATGCTGGGCAGCATGTTGCGCCAAACTTTGTCTTCACCCACCAGGCCAGCGGCCACATCGCAGGCAAATTGGGCTTCACGCACCGTGTTCACGGTAGCGGGGTAGGTGCGCTCATACGTCAATTCGGCCGATGCGCCGAAGCCCTGCGCAATGCCGGTACACAAAGAACGCAATCGGTCTTCGATCTGGTCTTGCACGGTCTCGCTGTAAGTGCGCACCGTGCCCACCAAAGTCACCTCTCCGGGGATCACGCTCATCGCACCGGGGTTGCCGCCTTGCATGGAGCAAATGCTGACCACCGCTTGGTCAAACGCCGATAAGCTGCGTGACACCACACTTTGTGCCGCCGTGATGATGTGCCCCGCCACCAACACGGGGTCGATGGCTTGGTGAGGCCGTGCGCCATGACCGCCTTTGCCGCGAATCAAAATTTCGATCCGGTCCACCGCCGCCTGCATAGGGCCGGGGGTGATGCCGATCACCCCCAAGGGGGTTTCTGGCGAGTTGTGCTGGGCATAGACCTGCTCGCACGGGAAACGATCAAACAAGCCGTCTTGCATCATGGCGCGGGCACCCGCGTAGCCCTCTTCGCCGGGCTGAAAAATCAACACCGCAGTGCCGTCAAAGCGCCGGGTTTCGGCCAGGTAACGGGCCGCGCCCATCAGCATGGCGGTGTGACCATCGTGTCCGCAACCATGCATTAACCCAGGCGTACGCGACTTCCAAGTGCACTCGTTGAATTCGGTCAAGGGCAGCGCATCCATGTCGGCACGCAGACCCACCATGCGGCCCGGATTGCTGGCCGAGCGCCCTTGTCCGTGGACCAAAGCGACCACGCCGGTTTTTCCGATACCCGTGTGAATGCTGTCGACACCGCAAACCTGCAACATTTCAGCCACGCGACGTGCGGTGTAAACCTCTTCAAAGCCCAACTCGGGGTGGGCATGGAGGTCTCGCCGAAATGCTGTCAGCTCGGGGTGGAACTGGGCAATGCGTGCAAACGCGGCCCCACGCCCCAACACCGATTGCAAAGAAGCGCCCATGCTCAGTGCCCCCCAGGTTTGCCCACACGCAGGCGCGGATCAACCACAAAGTAAAGCAAATCAACGATCAGGTTGATGACCACAAAGATCAGCGCGATCAGGCACAAATAAGCCGCCATGACCGGAATGTCTGCGAAGGTCACCGCCTGAATGAACAGCAAACCCATGCCGGGCCACTGAAACACCGTCTCGGTGATGATGGCGAACGCGATCAACCCGCCCAACTGCAAACCGGTGATGGTGAGCACGGGGACCAGTGTGTTTTTAAGCGCATGGCCAAAGTGAATGGCCCGGTTAGACAAGCCCCGAGCACGGGCGAACTTGATGTAGTCGGTGCGCAGCACCTCCAGCATCTCGGCACGCACCAAGCGCATGATGAGCGTGAGCTGAAAAATCGCCAGTGTCACGGCGGGCAGCACGATGTGGTGCCAGCCCTTGGCCGTCATCAAGCCGCTCGACCACCACCCCATCTGCACCACCTCGCCCCGACCAAAGCTAGGGAACCAGCCGAGCATCACCGCAAACACCAAGATCAGCAAAATGCCGATCAAGAAAGTGGGCAAGGACACCCCCAGCAGCGACACCGTCATGAGCAGCTGACTGGCCCAAGTGCCTCGGCGCAAGGCCGCATACACCCCCATGGGAATGCCAATGACCAGCGCCAGCGTGGCGGCCACCAAGGCCAATTCCAAAGTGGCAGGCAATCGCTCGGCGATCAGGCGCGAGACCTTGGAGCCTTGACGCAAGCTCAAGCCAAATTCACCTTGCACCGCATTGGACAAAAAGTGCCAGAACTGCACAAAGAAAGGCTGGTCCAAGCCCAAGCCTTGGCGCAGGTCTTTGATTTGCTCGGGTGTGGCGTCTTGCCCCAGCAAGAACACCACCGGATCACCCACATACTGAAACAGCAAAAAGGCGATGAAGGCGACCGTGACCATGACGACCACGGCCTGGATCAGCCGCTGCAAAATAAAAGCAAACATCAATTGACCTTGATCAGTGTCCAGTCGAGGCGGTTATCGGGGCGGTGCACCACCTCGACGTTTTTCTTCATGGCCCAAGGGATCACTTGGTTGTGCAGCGGGATGTGCGCCACCGTGTCATTTTGCAGTTGCAGACCTTCGGTCAGCAGGCGGTTGCGCACAGGCAAGTCGGTCTCGGTCTTCACTCGGTCCACGATGTAATCCATGCGGGGGTTGCTGTAACGGCCCACGTTGTAATTGCCGTCACCGCCCGTGCCCACTGAGCGCACGAGCGACTGCAGGCTGTACAAACCGTCAAAGGTCGGCACGCCCCAGCCCAGCATGTAAATGCTGGCTTCGTAGCGCTGAATCATGGGGAAATACGTCACCAAAGGCATGGTGCGCAGTTTGGCTTTCACACCCACTTTGGCCCACATGGC
>JAGNVG010000011.1 GCA_017986605.1 Limnohabitans sp. | reverse complement strand
AACCGCTGCGCGGCGCGGCGCTGGTGGCCAGCGGCGGGCTGAAAAATGAGAGTTTGGCCGGTGGCGCATCGTTGGCAAAGGCCCGCACCATGTCCAGGCGCGAGACTTCGAGGGCCGACAGGCGCTCGCGCAGCGCCGATTCGAGGGCGTTTTCCCAACCGGCTTCAATGTGAATGCGGCTCCACAGGCCTTCGAGGCCATCCATGCCGTGCTTGGCCAGCCAGGGCTTGAGCTTGCCGTCGGTGCGCACTTTTTCTTGTAGCGCCTTGAGTGCCTCAATGCGGGCGCTCAGATCGGCCAGCCGGGCCGACTCGTCGTTGACGGCTTTTTGGCGTGTGCGGCGGTCTTCGTCCAGCTGGGGAACTTGCTCTTGCAGGTCCTGCAAACGGGCTTCTGATTCGGCGGCCAGCGCTTCGGCTTCGGCCAGCTGTTCACGCAGGTTGTTCAGGCGCGCTTCGTCGGGCGCGGCCAGCGCGTTGCGGTCGGCCAGCAAGCGCTCGCGGCGCTGGTCGAGCTGGCGCGATTGCTCTTCGACGTTGCGCTGGTCTGCGGCCAGCACCCCGATTTGCTGCTGCACCTGCACCACACTGGCACGCTGTGCATTGGCGTCGTTTTGCGCTTTGCGCAGGGCTTCTTCCAGGTCAGGCAAAGCCATGGCCTGGTCTTCCACTTGCGCGGCCAGCGTCATGCTCTGGTCTTCGGCCATGGCGGCCTGCTCGGACAAGGTTTCCAGCTCGGCCTGCGCGTCTTCGCTGCGGGTGCCCCACTGGGCGGTTTGCTCAATCAGTTGCTGCAAACGCTGCTCGGCGCGCTGGCGGCCTTCCACCACAAAGCGGATCTCGGCTTCCAGACGCCCGACTTCGGCGCTGGCTTCGTACAAAGCACCTTGCGCCTGGTTGACCTGATCACCCGCGTCGTAGTGCGCCTGGCGGATGGCTTCCAGATCGGCCTCCACATGCCGCAAATCGGCAATGCGCGATTCCAGCGCGTTCACCGCCTGATCGACGTCCGACTTGACCTTGCCCTGATCGCTCTCGGCGTCACGGCGCTTGAGGAACCACAGCTGATGCTGCTTGAGCGTGCTGTCGGCCTGCAACTGGTTGTAGCGGGTGGCGACTTCGGCCTGCTTTTCGAGCTTTTCGAGGTTGGCGTTCAGCTCGCGCAGGATGTCTTCGACCCGGGTCAGGTTCTCGCGGGTGTCCGACAGGCGGTTTTCGGTCTCGCGGCGACGCTCTTTGTATTTGGAAACACCGGCCGCTTCTTCGAGAAACAGGCGCAGCTCTTCGGGGCGCGACTCGATGATGCGGCTGATCGTCCCTTGGCCGATGATGGCGTAGGCGCGTGGACCCAGGCCCGTGCCCAAAAACACGTCCTGCACGTCACGGCGACGCACCGGCTGGTTGTTGATGTAGTAGCTGCTGTTGCCATCGCGGGTCAGCACGCGCTTGACGGCGATCTCGGCAAACTGGCCCCACTGTCCGCCCGCACGGTGGTCGGCATTGTCAAACACCAGCTCCACGCTGGCGCGGCTGGCCGGTTTGCGGGTGGTGGTGCCGTTGAAAATCACGTCCTGCATGGACTCGCCACGCAGCTCGGACGCTTTGGACTCGCCCAGCACCCAACGCACCGCGTCCATGATGTTGGATTTGCCGCAGCCGTTCGGTCCAACCACACCCACCAGCTGCCCAGGCAGCAGGAAGTTGGTCGGCTCGGCAAACGATTTAAAGCCTGAAAGCTTGATGGAATTGAGGCGCACGGCGGTCCGGTCAATCAAAAAGAGAATACAAAATGACAACACTGGAGCGTCATCACCCTGCACGAAAAGCCTGAATCCAGACCGTTCGAGCAGTCTTCAATATTAACCCAGCGGACCTGCACGGATGATCCCGGATAATCGGGGGATGAATCCCCTTCTCGCCAAGCTGCAGCCCTATCCTTTTGAGCGGCTGAAACACCTGTTTTCAAGCGTCACGCCCAACCCCGCACTCAAGCCCATCAGCCTGGGCATTGGCGAGCCCAAGCACGCCACACCCACCTTCATTCAGGATGCCCTCAAGGCGTCGGTCGCCACAGGCCTTTCCGCCTACCCGGCCACGGCAGGCGAGCCAGCTTTGCGCAAAGCTTGCACCGCCTGGCTGCACACCCGTTACCAGCTGACGCTGGACCCGGCCACCCAGGTGCTGCCCGTGAACGGCTCGCGCGAAGCCCTGTTTGCCCTCACGCAAACCGTGATCGACCCGACCCGGCCCGGTGCCACCGTGGTCAGCCCCAATCCGTTCTACCAAATCTACGAAGGCGCAGCCCTGCTGTCTGGGGCCACGCCCTATTACGTGCCCAGCGACCCGGCGCGCAACTTTGCCAACGACTGGGACAGCGTGCCCGCCGAGGTTTGGGCCCGCACCCAGCTGCTGTTTGTCTGCTCGCCCGGCAACCCCACAGGCGCGGTGATGCCACTGGCCGAGTGGGCAAAACTGTTTGCCCTGTCCGACCAGCACGGTTTTGTGATCGCCTCGGACGAGTGCTACAGCGAGATTTACTTCCGCGAAGAAGCGCCCTTGAGCGGCCTCGAAGCCGCCCACCAGCTGGGCCGCACCGACTTCAAACGCCTGATCGCCTTCACCAGCCTGAGCAAGCGCAGCAACGTGCCTGGACTGCGCAGCGGCTTTGTGGCGGGTGACGCAGCGATCATCAAACAGTTTTTGCTGTACCGCACTTACCACGGCAGCGCCATGAGCCCGGTGGTGCAAGCCGCCAGCATCGCCGCCTGGGGCGACGAAGCCCATGTGGTGGACAACCGCAACCAATACCGCACCAAGTTCGCCCAAGTCACACCCGTGCTGGCCGAGGTGCTGGACGTCAAACTGCCCGATGCCAGCTTTTACCTGTGGGCCGGTGTGCCTGCGGGCTGGCAAGGTGACGATGCCGCATTTGCCAGGGCCTTGTACGAAGCCGAAAGCGTCACCGTGCTGCCCGGCAGCTATTTGGCGCGGGATTTCAATGGCAGCAACCCGGGCCAGGGCCGCATCCGCATGGCGCTGGTGGCCGAAACCGCCGAGTGCCTGGAAGCGGCCGAGCGCATCGCCCGCTTTGTGCGCGCCCACCCCAACAAGGCTTGAGCATGACCACCTGTCACGACACCCTGCGCCTGGCCGAGCAGCTGATCGCCCGCCCCTCTGTCACGCCCGATGACGCGGGTTGCCTGAATCTGATCGCTGACGCCTTGACGCCCTTGGGCTTCGTCTGCGAGTTCATGGACTCCGGCCCCGACACTTTCCGCGTGCGCAACCTGTGGGCCAAACGCGCAGGCACTTCGGGCCAGACCCTGGCCTTTGCAGGCCACACCGACGTGGTGCCCACTGGGCCCCTCACGCAATGGGACAGCGACCCCTTCACCCCCACCCACAAAGACGGCAAGCTGTTTGGCCGGGGCGCGAGCGACATGAAAACATCGCTGGCGGCCATGGTGGTCGCGGTGCAAGAATTTCTGGCCGCCAACGCCAACCCGGCTTTGGGCATCGCCTTTTTACTGACCAGCGACGAAGAAGGCCCGGCGCTTGACGGCACCGTGGTGGTCTGCAAACAGCTGGTGGAAAGGGGCGAGGCGCCCCAGTTCTGCATCGTGGGCGAGCCCACTTCGGTGCAGCAAACCGGCGACATGATCAAGAACGGCCGACGCGGCACGATGAGCGGCAAGCTGACCGTGCACGGCGTGCAAGGCCACATTGCCTACCCGCACCTAGCCGACAACCCGATCCACCGCCTCGCGCCTGCGCTGGCCGAGCTGGTCAGCATCCGCTGGGACGAAGGCAACGCTTTCTTTCCGCCCACCAGCTGGCAAGTGAGCAACATCCATTCGGGCACGGGCGCGAGCAACGTGATCCCCGGCGACTGCGTGGTGGACTTCAACTTCCGCTTTTGCACCGAGTCCACCCCTGAGAGCCTGCAGCAACGCCTGACCGCCGTGCTGGGCCGCCATGGTCTGAAGTACGAGCTGAGCTGGACGATTGGCGGCCTGCCGTTTTTGACCACGCCAGGCACCCTGGTGGCCGCTGTGCAACAAGCGATTGCCGACGAAACGGGCCTGACCACCGAGCTGTCCACCACCGGCGGCACCAGCGATGGGCGATTCATCGCACAAATCTGCCCGCAGGTCATCGAGTTCGGCCCGCCCAACGCCACCATCCACAAGGTCAACGAGCATGTGGCGCTGAGTGACATCGCGCCGCTCAAAGCCATTTACCGTCGCACGCTGGAACAACTGAACATGGGCTTGGCCACATGAGCGCCCTGAGCCTTTCAGGGCTGATCACGGTATCGGCCGAGCGCCTCACGCAAGCGGGCGTGGCCTTTGGTCATGGCACCCTCAACGCCTTTGATGAAGCCGTCTGGCTGGTACTCTGGCGCTTGGGCCTGCCGCTCGACACCGACCTGGACGAAGTGGCCGAGCAAACCATGACGCCCGAGCAGCAAGCGGCCTGCGCCGCGCTGATCGAAGAGCGCATCACCACCCGCAAGCCCGCCGCCTACCTGACACAAGAAGCCTGGCTGCAAGGCGTGTCGTTTTACATCGACGAGCGGGCCATCGTGCCGCGCAGCCTGATTGCCGAGGTGCTGGCCGACGGCACCATCGATGCCTGGTTGTCTGACCAGACCACCCGCGTGCTGGACCTGTGCACCGGCAACGGCAGCCTGGCCGTGCTGGCGGCGCTGGCCTGGCCTGATGTGCAAGTCACTGGGGCGGACATTTCGGATGATGCACTGGCCGTGGCCGCCATCAATGTGGAGCGCCACGATCTGCAAGAGCGGGTGAAGCTGGTGCACAGCGATGGCTTGTCGGTTTTGCCGGGGCCGTTTGATTTGATCTTGTGCAACCCGCCTTATGTCTGCCAGGCCAGCATGGACGCACTGCCCGCCGAATACCTGGCCGAGCCTGAACTGGCGTTGGCCGGTGGCAGCGACGGCATGGATTTTGTGCGTCAGCTGTTCAAGGATGCCAGCTCACGCATGAGTGAGCATGCGGTATTGGTGCTGGAAATCGGCAACGAGCGTGCGCATTTTGAACACGCCTTCCCGGATCTGGAGGTCGCTTGGCTGGAGACCAGCCAAGGCGAAGACCAAGTGCTGCTGATCACCCGTGCAGCCTTGATGGCGACCGATTTCGCATGAACCCCACCCTGACATTTGAGCAGGTTCGCGTCGAGCACCCTGCGCAGTGGGATGCTTTTGTCAGCTTGATGCGTGAATATGCGAGTGCTGACCTGAACAACCCGGGCATGAGCTCGATCCACGGCGACATACAACAACCCCAAGAGCGGTATGCGGGAGTGCAAGGACAGGCTTGGTTGATCCAAACACCTGAACACCTGATCGGATGCGGCGCGTTCACGACCACCCGCGAAGCGGGGCTTGCGGAACTCAAACGCCTGTATGTTCGATCTGAATTTCGCGGCCTTGGGGCATCGAGACAACTCACATTGCATCTCATTGCGCAAGCCCGCTCAGCAGGCTTTACCCGCATGGGACTGAGCACCTGGCGCAGCAACACGCTCGCTCTTGGCCTTTACCAGCGCATGGGCTTCACCACCATGCCTGCTTTCAAAAATCACCCGGACCCCGATCTGGTTTACCTTGGCATGACCTTGACGGCGCTGAACGCGGTCACAACACACACCTCATGATTGTTCTTAAAAATGTGACCCTTCGTCGCGGCACCAAAGTGCTGCTGGACCAAACCTCTGTCACCCTCAACCCTGGAGAAAAAGTCGGACTGGTCGGACGCAATGGCGCTGGCAAATCCACTTTGTTTGCGCTGTTCAACGGCACGTTGCACGAAGACGGCGGCGACTTCGACATGCCCAAAGCTTGGCGCATGGCGCAGGTGGCGCAAAACATGCCTGAAACCGACCAGCCCGCGTCTGAGTTTGTGCTGGAGGGTGACACCCGCTTGGCCGAATTGCGCCAACGTCTGGTCGCAGCCGAAGAAAGTGGCGACGGCATGGAGATGGCGCATGTCTACACGGACCTGGCCGACGCGGGCGACCACGACGCCCTGCCCCGAGCCGAGGCACTGATTTTGGGTCTGGGCTTTCGGGTCGACGAGCTGAATAACCCAGTCAACAGCTTCTCAGGTGGCTGGCGCATGCGCTTGCAGCTGGCCCGTGCACTGATGTGCCCGTCGGACATTTTGTTATTGGACGAACCCACCAACCACTTGGACTTGGACGCTCTGGTCTGGCTGGAAGCCTGGCTGCAACGCTATGCGGGCACCATGATCGTGATCAGCCACGACCGCGAATTTTTGGATGCCGTGACCAATGTCACGCTGCACATCGACCACGCCAAACTGACGCGTTACGGCAGCAATTACAGCGGCTTCGAAATTCTGCGCGCCCAGCAAATGGAGCTGCAACAAGCCTCGTTTGCCAAGCAGCAAGACAAAATTGCTCACCTGCAAAAGTTCATCAACCGCTTCAAGGCCCAGGCCAGCAAGGCCAAGCAGGCACAAAGCCGGGTCAAAGCGCTCGAACGCATGGAGAAAGTGGCCCCGCTGCTGGCCGATGCCGAGTTCACCTTCGGTTTCAAGGAACCCCACAACCTGCCCAACCCCATGCTGGCCATCAGCGAAGCCAGCTTTGGTTACATGGTCGATGGCGAGCCCAAAACCATCGTGCAAGGCGTCAGCAAATCGGTGTTGGCCGGGCAGCGCATCGGTATTTTGGGGGCCAACGGTCAGGGTAAATCGACCCTGGTCAAGACCATTGCCCGCACCATGCCGCAGCTGACGGGCACACTGACCGAGGGCAAGGGCCTGAACATTGGCTACTTTGCCCAGCAAGAACTCGATGTGCTGCACCCGCAGGACAACCCTCTGGAGCACATGATCCGCCTGGCCAAAGAGTTGGGGGCCAACAGTGGCGAACCCAGCCGTGAGCAGGATTTGCGCAACTACCTGGGCACCTTCAACTTCAGTGGCGACATGGTCAAGCAAGCCGTGGGCACCATGAGCGGTGGCGAAAAAGCTCGCCTGGTGCTGGCCATGATCGTGTGGCAGCGCCCCAACCTGTTGTTGTTGGACGAGCCTACCAACCACCTGGACTTGGCCACCCGTGAGGCGCTGTCGATGGCGCTCAACGAGTTTGAAGGCACCGTCATGCTGGTCAGCCACGACCGCGCCTTGCTGCGCGCCGTGTGTGATGAGTTCTGGATGGTGGGCCGGGGCAAGGTCGAGCCATTTGACGGCGACTTGGACGATTACCAAAAATATCTGTTGGAAGAATCCAAACGCCTGCGCGAAGAGGCCAAAAATGCCGCCCGCGATGTGTCCGCGCCCACCCAAGCGCCTGTGGCCGAGGTGTCCAAGCCGGTCATCGCCGCTGTTGCGACACCCGTGGCTGCGGCCCACAGCCCCACTGTCAGCAGCGCTGAGCAGCGCAAACTCGATGCCCAAAAACGCCAGCAACTGGCTGCACAAACCCGCCCCTTGAAACGTGAACTGGAACAAAACGAGCAACGCATGGCCAACATCGAGGCCGAGAAATCATTGCTGGAACAACAACTGAGCACCCCCCTGCTCCCAGCTGAAATCGCCGAAGCAGGACGCCGCCTGAAAGCCTTGTCGGATGAAGTAGCCACCCTGGAAGAGCGTTGGCTTGAACTGACGAATTTGCTCGAGGCCACCGCCTGAGTCTGATCAATCTACCCAAAAACAAAGGGGGCCCAAGCATGGGCCCCCTTTGTTTTGATCAATGCCCGCGCACTGTGGCGGATCGTGCTTATCCGCCCACTACTGACCAGCCAGCATGCTGATCGGCTTTGTTATTCTCGTACTCCCACGAGGTGCCACAGCGATCACAGCGGTAAGAAGTAATGGTCGCTTGACCTGACTCTCGCTGCTCCTTGCGATTGGCACCTTGTACCAATTCTGCATGTCCAGGGGCGCGACGCCAATTGCGCTGGATACCCGAACAAGGCTCGCACAGCGCCATCTTTTTCAATTCACTTTGGGCGTTCAATTCGCTGCTCATGGGGTGCTCTTTCGCTGTGGATCCGGGTTCACGACAAGTGCGCCCATGAAAAAAGCACTTTGTACCGAGATACAAAGTGCTTTTTAGTTTTTTGGTGGGACCAGCGGGGGTCGAACCCACGACAAACGGATTAAAAGTCCGCTGCTCTACCAACTGAGCTATGGTCCCTTTGCTACAGTGTTTGTGCACTGTAGCAAGACTCAAATTATAGCGTTATTTTTTGGCCTTCTGAGGACCGAGCGCCAAAAAATTCAAAATTTCTGAAGCCGCGCACATGCCAAAGGTCGCCGTCACGCTGACCACTGATCCATAGCCGTGACAATTGAGCGTGCCGTCACCTTCCATCGCGCATGACGCATCAGGCGGCGCCACCGATTCCCGACTGAAGACACCTTGAATGCCCATGCGCTTGTCCCCCTTGGCTGCACCATGGTGCTTGCGCAAGCGGTAGCGCACTTGCGCCAACAAAGGGTCGTGCGTGATTTTTGACAAATCGTCAACGTCCACCTTATGCGCCAAACGCTTGCCGCCCGCAGCGCCCACGGTGATGAAACCTACTTTGTTATCGAGCGCCCATTGAGCCATGTGCACCTTCGCCTTGACTTGGTCACAAGCATCGATCACCGCATCGGGCAAACAGGGCAACACAGCAGGCCAGTTTTCGGGGCTGACAAATTCATCGAGGGCATCCACATGGCATTCAGGGTGAATCAAGGCAATGCGTTCGCGCATGGCATCGACTTTGGCTTGCCCTGTCGTGTTGGTCAGCGCATGAATCTGGCGGTTGATGTTGGACTCGGCAATGTGATCCATGTCGATCATGGTCAAACGTGCAACGCCACTGCGTGCCAGTGCTTCGGCCACCCAGGACCCCACACCCCCAATGCCCACCACGGCCACATGCGCTTGTCGAATCCGCTGCGCGCCGGACACGCCATACAAACGTTGCAATCCGCCAAAACGACGGTCATCTCCATCGTCCTGGCGCAGTACGACGCTCATGCCAACAACTCCGCACGGTGCATTTCCCAGCGCAAGGTCAACACCGCGCCCAACACGATGCCGATGACAGCCAAGCCACTGCCCAAGCTGAGCGTGGACAAACCCGACAAGCCTTGGCCAATGCTGCAGCCCATGGCCATGACTGCGCCAATGCCCATCAGTGCTCCTCCTAAGAGGTGCCGCCCTAGGTCTGCGGTTTGCGTAAATCCCTCCCAACGGAATGTGCCTTGCCATTGGGCGCTGCAAAACGCGCCGAGCAACACCCCCATCACCATGACCATACCGGTCGTCACCCGTTTGCCACCGTCACTGAAATACATCAACGCATCCCACCCATAAGCGACCGGTGCCGTCAAACTCATGGCTTCCATCCGACCACTGGCTGTGGCCAAAAAGACAGGCTCCAGTGTTTGGGGGTGTTCAGGCACGTAGCCCAACACTCCACTGACCCACCACAAAAGGACCACGACGCCCCCGATCCCAGCGCCTGAAAGAATTGCAGATCGGCCCAATGTTCGACGATCTTTGAAAACCCAGAGAAAAAGCAAACTGGCCACTGCAAAGGCCGACAGCAGGTTTGACCAAGGCTGAGCGATGTGTGTCACGTGAGAAAACCATTGCCCCAGGAAGGCGCCCATGCCGGAGTCCACGGTCACCAAGTCAATCGAATTCACACGCCACACCGCCGTCAAACCGCGCAAGGTGGCCAGGGCCGATATGCCCATAGCCATCAACACCACCAACGACTTCAGATTGCCGCCACCTAATCTGACCAGTGATTTGCTTGTACAACCCGAGCCCAGCACCATGCCCGAACCGAAAATCACCCCTCCCAACAACAAGGAAAGCCAAGGGATCTGCGTGTTGGCGTAAATGGTGTTGCCAGGCGTAACCCAGCCCAACCAAGACATCAAACCGAAACCCAGCACGGCGACGGCAACCGCCATCGCCCACTGCTTGGCACGGTGCGCATCGCCCATGATCACCCAATCGCTGATGGCCCCCATGGTGCAAAAGTGGCTGCGGTGAAACAGCGCCCCCATCAAGACCGACAATACCAATGTCAGCCCCAAGACCCCCAGTGCCTGGAGCTGGAGTTGATCAAGCGTGATCACCCAATGCCTTTGGGCTCAGCGCAAACGCGCCAGACGGTCGCGTGCTGTGGTGGCAGCCTCCGATGCCGGATAGGCCTTGACCAACTCGTCCATCGTTTTACGGGCGCCTTTGAGGTCCTTCAATTCGATCTGAACATTGGAGATGGCCAGCATCGCCTCAGGTGCGCGGGCATGCGTGGGAGCAGCTTTCAACATTTGTTGAAAGTTTGACAAAGCGTCTTTGTAATCCTTGTTGGCATATTGGGCGTTACCCAGCCAGAACAAAGCCGAAGACACATAACCGCTTTGCCGATACCGTTGAACAAATTGACCCAAGGCCACTTGTGCAGCAGCAAAGTCGCCCTTGCGGAAAACATCCATGGCTGCTTCGTAGTCACGCTTTTCTGCGGGTTCAGCCATGAACTCCGCGCCATCCACAGACACTTTGACGGGCTCAAAACGGCGCAAACGCTCGTTCACGCCATTGGCCATGTCTTTTTGGCTCAGCTGTGCTTCAGACACATCGCGGGCCAAACGCTCTTGAGCACCACGGATTTGAGATTGCTCCGCCCTCAAGCCGTCAATTTGGCCTTGAAAATCGAGCAAGGCACGGCGCAACTGGGCATTTTCATCCGCCAAGCCTTTGATGGCCGTGTTGGATTGCTCCACCCGTTGGCGCAAATCCAGAATGGCTTTGCGGGCTTCATCGTCTTCAAAAAGGCCCGCTTGCGCTGTGCCCATCAACGCCCACAGAACGGGGATCCATGCAAATCGGAGCCCTGAGCCCCCCAATCTGGCCAGCGTTTTCATGGTTTTCAGTACCGGATTTCGACGCGGCGGTTTTTAGCCAGGTCGGATTCTGCAGAGCCTTGCGCTGCGGGTTTTTCTTTGCCATAGCTGACGGCTTCCAACTGACTCTCTGGCACGCCCAACAAGCTCAAAGCTTGACGCACAGCTTCTGCACGCTTTTGACCCAAAGCCAAGTTGTATTCACGGCCGCCACGCTCATCGGTATGACCTTCAAGGTTGGCTTTGCGCTGCTTGTTGGTTTGCAAAAAGCGGGCATGGCTCTCAATCACTGGGCGCGCTTCGGCACGAACCACAAAACTGTCGTAATCAAAGAACACCACGTGCGCTACGCCGACAGGCCCGGTGCCCGAAGCCGACTTCTCGACCACCACACCCGCCACGCCGGTTTGTGCGCCGTTGGCGTTGTTGCCAATGCCTTGTGACGACACACCTGAAGATGTGGCCGACTTGTCTTCAACAGGCACATCGTCCAACTTCACACCGGATGCGCAACCCGCCAAAAGCGCAGTCAACAACAAAATGGTCAAAAATTTCTTGCTCATGATTTACCTCTTTAACTTCAAAATGAATTCTCAAAAATTTATTTCCGAACCGGACCCCAATGGGGTTCTCGGATATCTCCGCCTTGACCCGCCAAACGGGCTTTGATACGGCCATCCAAGGTCGTGGTCATCAACGATTCTCGCCCTTGGAAAACAGTGGCGTAAACCAACAGACGGCTGTTGGGCGAAAAACTGGGGCGCTCATCTGAAGAGGTGTCGGTCAATGCCACTACCTGTCCTGTGGCCAACTCCATCAGGTGCAGTCGGAATCCACCTCCTACACGCGAGACATAGGCCAGCCAACGTCCATCAGGGCTGAGCGCAGGTGAGATATTGTAAGTGCCGGAAAAGGTCACACGCTCGGCCGGGCCACCCTGTGTGGGCATGCGGTAGATCTGCGGACTGCCACCTCGATCACTGACGAAAAACAAGGCGCTGCCATCTGGTGAAAATGCGGGCTCTGTGTTGATGCCCCCGGGAGGCGATAAACGGCGCGGCTCCCCGCCCGCCAAGTCGATGCGAAACAGCTGCGACCCACCGTCTCGGCTCAGGGTCGCCGCCAGCGACTTGCCATCGGCACTCCATGCGGGCGCACTGTTGGACCCCTTGAAGTTGGCCACCGGCCGACGCTGTCCCGTGGCCAGCTCATGCACATACACCACAGGTTTGCGCAATTCAAACGACACGTAGGCCAACTGCGCACCATTGGGCGACCAAGACGGCGAAATGATGGGCTCTGGGCTGCTCAAGGCCGACTGGGCGTTCTCTCCATCGGAGTCAGCAATCCACAAAGAATAACGCCCCCCTGCTTTGGTGACATAGCTGATACGCGAAGCGAAAGCCCCTGGGGTACCCGTGAGCTGTTGGTAAACCCAATCGGCGATGCGGTGCGCTGACAAACGCAATTCGGCAGCGGAGACAGTGTGCTTGAAATCACCTTTCTCTTGGCCTTTGACCACATCCCACAAACGGGCACGCACATCAAAACGGCCATCGGCCAAACGGGTCACCGAACCGGCTACCAACGCCTCGGCTGACAACTGACGCCAGGGCGACCAGTCGGGTCGGCTCGTTTCGTCCATCGAGGCCGCCCCCGCGGCCAAGCCTTTGAACTGGCCGCTGCGCTCCAGATCGGCCTGCACAATACTGGCCAGCTTCTGGGGGGCTGTGGCCTCACCTTTGAAGGGCGCAATCACCACAGGCAACTGAGTCATGCCGACGCCAGTGACTTCCACGCGAAATTGAGCCCATGCGGGCATCGCCAGCATGCTCAAAACCAGCGACTTCAAAAGCCATGACAACAGGTTCATGCGCGAAAAAACAAGTTTCATGTCAATGTGGTGACCATTCAAATCGGGGAAGCCGTGATCGTACACCGTAGAAATCCGTTTTTGACGGTCGCTTTGACCGCCCTCCTTACAATCTCACCATGAGCGCCACCCCACCCCCCGCCCCCCAGCCCAGCATCCGAGACCGATTGCGGCGATTGGCCCCTTATTTTGGAAGTCAACGGGGCATCTGGGCCATTGCGGTTCTGGGAACGCTCATGGCCGCGCTGACCGAGCCGATGATTCCTGCCTTGTTCCAGCCCTTGCTGGACAAAGGTTTTACAGAAAACAAACTGCCTTTGTGGGCCATTCCGGCAGCTGTGGTCGGCCTCTTCACCGTGCGAGGCATGGCCAACTTCATCGCGCAATATGCTTTGTCGAGATTGACCAATGACGGCATGGAAAAGCTCAGATCACAGCTTTTTTCCCAACTCATGAAAGCCGATTTGTCATTATTCTCAAGACAATCGGCCAGCACACTGTCCAACACCATCGTGTACGAAGTCCAGAACGGATCAGCCCAGCTGGTGTCTGCGGTCATTGCGCTGGCGCGAGATGGCTTCACTTTGATGGCCCTTCTGGCCTATTTGATGTGGCTGAACTGGAAACTCACTTTGGTGGTGTTCACCGTGGCCCCCGGCCTGAGCTGGATCATTAAAGCGCTTTCGCGCCGCCTCTACAAATTGACCAAGCAAAGCCAAAGCGCCACAGACGACTTGGCATATGTCGTCGAAGAAAACGTGCTGGCACACCGGGTCGTGCGATTGCAAGGCGGGCAAGCGGTCCAAATCAAGCGTTTCGCTGCCTTGGCCAACGCGCTGCGGCGCTTAGCTCTGAAGTCCACCGTGGCTTCGGCCGCCATGACCCCTCTGACCCAAATCATGGCGGCTCTGTCTTTGTCCATGGTGCTGGTGATCGCGCTCTATCAGAGTCAAAACGGGGCAACGGGGGCCACAGTGGGTGGGTTTGTCGCCTTCATCACGGCGATGCTGATGCTGGTCGCGCCGATCAAACGGCTGGCTGAGATATCCAGCCCCATTACCCGTGGACTGGCCGCGCTCGAAAGAGGTCTGGCTTTGCTTCATGAAGCCAAGGAAGAGACGCAAGGCACACACACCAGCCCCCGCACACCCGGCGAAGTGGAATGGCAAGACGTGCACTTGCAATTCAGCCCTGAAGGGCAAGCGGCGCTCTGCGGCATTAACTTAATAGTCAAACCTGGTGAAACCGTGGCCTTTGTTGGCACCTCAGGGGCTGGTAAAACCACCCTGATGCAACTGCTGCCCCGATTCGTGCAAGCGACATCGGGACGCGTGTGCATAGATGGGGTCCCTCTCGAAGACTGGGCTTTGAACAGCTTACGGCGTCAAATCGCCATGGTCAGCCAGGATGTGGTGATGCTCAACGACACGGTGGCCAGCAACGTCTGCTTGGGTTATGACGCCGACAAGGACAAAGTTCAGGCTTGTCTGGAGGCGGCCAACCTGTGGGGCCATGTCTCGCAAATGCCCCAAGGGATGGACACGCTGTTGGGCCACAACGCCAACCAACTCTCCGGCGGCCAGCGCCAGCGCCTGGCGATTGCTAGGGCTCTTTACAAAGATGCGCCCATTTTGATTCTGGACGAAGCCACTTCGGCCCTGGACAACGAGTCAGAGCGTCTGGTTCAAGATGCATTGCAAAAACTCATGCAAGGCAGAACCACCCTCATCGTGGCGCATCGCTTGTCCACCATTGAGCATGCGGACCGCGTGGTGGTCATGGAGCGAGGCCAAATTGTGGAACAGGGGTCCCCTGTCAACTTGCTCGCTTCGGGGGGGGCATATGCCCGACTGCACAACCGGGGTGAATGGGCCAGCGAAGCCGCCACATAACGCCCTGACCTGGTCTTGATCAGAGCAGCACGATATCGTATTGCTCCGGTCCCATGGCCGGCTCCACTTGGAGAGAAATCGGCTTGGCGATGAAATCCGACAAACCCGCCAGATGTTGACTTTCTTCGTCCAGCAGCAAATCAATGACCGCGGATGCGGCCACCACACGAAACTCCCGAGGATTGAATTGCCGGGCTTCGCGCAAGATTTCACGCAAGATGTCATACACCACGGAGCGGGCCGTTTTAACGATGCCTTTACCTTGACAACTGGGGCAAGGCTCGCACAGCATGTGGGCCAAAGACTCCCGGGTGCGTTTGCGGGTCATCTCCAGCAAGCCCAATGACGAGAAACCACCGGCCATGGTTTTGACTCGGTCACGCGCCAATTGCTTGCGAAACTCAGCCAAAACCGCGTCCTGGTGGTCTGGGCGGGACATGTCAATGAAGTCGGCAATGATGATGCCACCCAGATTGCGTAAACGCAGTTGCCGAGCAATGGCTTGCGCCGCTTCCAGATTGGTCTTGAAGATGGTGTCTTCGAAATTGCGGGCCCCAACGTAGCCCCCCGTGTTCACATCGACCGTGGTCAGGGCTTCGGTTTGGTCGATGATCAAGTAACCACCCGATTTCAGGTCAACCCTTCGCCCCAGGGCTTTGGCAATCTCTTCATCGATCGAGTACAGGTCAAAAATCGGCCTCTCACCCTTGTATAACTGCAAGCGCTCGGCTGCTTTGGGCATGAATTCACGGCCAAAATCCACCAGCTTGGCAAACTGCTCTTGCGAATCGATGCGGATGCTTTGAGTGGCCTCACCCACCAGGTCGCGCAGCACGCGCTGTAACAACGTCAGGTCTTGGTGCAACAAAGAAGCTGGAGGCAAACGCATAGATGCCTCCTTGATGCGAGCCCAGGTCTTGCGCAGATACGCGATGTCTTCTTGTAACTCTTCGTCACTTGAGTCTTCGGCATTGGTGCGCAAGATGAAGCCACCACCGTCAGCGCCCACCAGGGCCTGCAGCCTCTGGCGCAGTGCATCGCGTTGATCGGACGGTATTTTTTGCGACACCCCAATGTGATCGTCTTGCGGCAAGAAAACCAGATGACGCCCCGCAATGCTGATTTGCGTGGACAGACGGGCGCCTTTGGTGCCCATGGGGTCCTTGATGACCTGCACCATGATGGCCCGACCCTCAAACACCTGTTTTTCGATCGGCACCAGCGGCTGGCCCGTGCGGGCAGCAGAGGCCTCGCCTTCGGCATGTTTTTGCCACACATCGGCCACATGCAAAAACGCAGCCTTGTCCAGCCCGATGTCGATGAACGCCGACTGCATGCCCGGCAACACGCGGGCCACTTTGCCCAGGTACACATTGCCGACCAAACCGCGCTCGAGCGTGCGCTCAACGTGCAGCTCTTGCACCGCGCCAAATTCGACCACCGCGACCCGGGTTTCCTGGGGTGACCAATTGACCAAAATATCTTGTTGCATGGATGGAATCAGGTTGGAAAATGGGGAATCGGCTCACAACACACGAGCGCCTGGCCAAGCGGTTCGCACAGGCCCTTCAAACGCTCAGCAGCGAACGCCCACCGAGCGCAGCAAGGCTGCGGTCTCGAACAGCGGCAGACCCATGATGCCTGAATAACTGCCCCGGATCTGTTCAATATGAGCAGCCGCCCTGCCCTGCACACCGTAGGCCCCGGCTTTGCCCATGGGCTCGCCTGACGCCACATAGGCCTTGATTTGCGCTGGGGTCATGGGTGCAAAACGCACCCATGACTCGGACACGGCCGCCACGCGTTGACGGCCTTTTTGCACAGCCACCGCCGTCAACACCCGATGGGTCTGGTCAGACAATAATTTCAAAATGCGCACGGCATCGGCTGAGTCCGCCGGTTTGCCCAAAATGTCACGGCCCAAACACACGGTGGTGTCCGCGCACAGCACCGGCGCGGCAGGCAGGCCCTGCCGCTTCAGGCGCTGCACGGCAGCATCCAGCTTCAGGCCCGTCACCCGGGCCACATAGCGGCCAGGTGCCTCATGGCCTCGAACCTCTTCCAAGGACTCGGCATCTTCGCCAGGCTCGGCCAACAGCAAGGTGTGGGCCACGCCGATTTGGTCCAGCAACTGGCTGCGCCGGGGACTTTGAGAGGCGAGGTAAATGAAGTCGCTCATTCGCGGTGGTAGGGGTGGTTGGCGTTGATGGACCAGGCGCGGTACAGCTGCTCAATCAACAGCACCCGGGCCATGGCGTGGGGCAAGGTCAGGTCGGACAGGCGAATGCGTTCGTGCGCGGCTTGCCTGAATTCGGGCTCCAGACCATCGGGGCCGCCGATGACCAAGGCCACATCGTCACCCCCCAATTGCCAACTGGTCAGGCGTGTGGCCAGGGCTTGGGTGGTGAGGTTGGTGCCGCGCTCGTCCAGCACCACAATGCGGGTGCCACGGGGAATGGCCGCCTCGATGCGCTGGCGCTCTGCAGCGTACAGGGTTGGCAAAGTTTTGGAGCCTCGGGGCTCGGTTTTCACGGCCTTGAGCTCGACCTTGAGCTCAGACGGAAAACGTTTGGCGTAATCGTCCCAGGCGGTCTGAGCCCAGTCAGGCACACGCAGGCCGACCGCAACGATCAGCAGCTTCATGAAGGATCAATCGGCTTTGCGTCGAGGCGTGGCTTGCACGGCCTTGCGGGCGGGGGCCTTTTTGGCGGCCTTTTTGGTCGCCACTTTGGCTGCGGGCTTGCCCACCGTTTTCACGGTTGGCTTGCTGGTGGCCGATTTGACCGCTGTTTTGACGGGTGACTTGGCAGCCGTCTTCGCCGCAGTTTTCGGTGTGGCTTTGGCCGCTGGCTTGGCTGTTTTGGCCGGTGCCTTCAGCGCCGGCTTGGCTTTGGCTGCAGGTTTGACTGCGGTCTTTTTGGCTGCCGGCACTTTGGTCGCTTTTTTGGCCACCGAGTTCTGGATGTGGCCTTTGACCTCGGCTGTGGCGGCTGGTTTAGGGGCACCAAACTTCAGGCGCACGGGTGTGCCACCCCAAATTTCTTCCAGGTTGTAGTAAGTGCGGATCGTAGGCTGCATGACGTGCACCACGGCCTGACCGCAATCCACAATGATCCACTCGCCATTGTCTTCACCTTCAATCCGGGGCTTGCCAAAACCGGCTTGGCGAACTTTGTCGCGCACGCTGGCGGCCAAGGCCTTGGTCTGGCGGTTGGAAGTACCTGACGCGATGATGACCCGCTCAAAGAGTGAGGACAGGTGCTCGGTGTCAAACACTTGGATTTCTTGGGCCTTGACGTCCTCCAAGGCGTCCACAATGGCTCGCTGGAGTTTCTGAATGTCTTTTTTGGCAGCGTTTTCGGTCATCAATGGGGCCTGTAAAGGTGGTGTTCGTGAATATAGCGCTCAACAGCGGGGGGCACCAGACCTGATATGGCCTGCTCTTTGGCTAGCAGCTCACGGATGTCCGTGGCACTGTGAGGCATCAGCGGCATCTCCAGAGTCCGAATGCGCGCTTGCGGCGTGTCAGATAGGGACGTCGGTGTCTGTGACGCACCTGACGGTTCACCCCAGGCACGCACGGCCATATCACGCCCTGCGGCGCAGATTATAGCGATGCGCCCGATTTCTTCGATTTGATGCCAGGATGGCAAGGACCGCCGCTGGTCGTCACCGAGCAACAAATAGAGTTGCGCCTCGGGGAATTCGCCTTGCAACTCCTGCAAGGTGTCCACCGTGTAGCTCGCACCGGCGCGCCTGATTTCACGATCATCCACCACGACCTGGGGCTGATGCGCGTAAGCGATGCGCGTCATGGCGAGCCTGTGGCTGGCATCGCTCAAATCGCGTGACTTATGCCAAGCCTGCCCAGTGGGCAAAACACGCACTTGCTCCAGATCAAGCGTTGCGATAGCCGCCTCAACCAAGGCCACATGCGCCAGATGTGGCGGATCAAAAGCACCGCCAAAAACACCCAATCGGGTGACGATGGGCAGATTCAAACCCAATCCTTGGGCACCAAGAAATGGCTCAGCAAGCGTGCTTCAGGCGAACCTGGTTCATCCTGGCGCTGATAAGACCAACGCACCTCAGGCGGCATGGACAGCAAGATGGACTCGGTACGTCCCCCCGACTGCAAACCAAAATGCGTGCCCCGGTCCCAAACCAGGTTGAACTCAACATATCGGCCCCGGCGGTACAACTGAAAATCACGCTCACGTTCGCCATAAGGTGTGTCTTTGCGTCGGGCCACAATCGGCATGTAAGCGGGCAAAAGGGCATCGCCCACGCTTTGCAACATGGCAAAGCTTGAGTCCATGCCCAGCTCGGAAAAATCGTCAAAAAAGATGCCGCCAACGCCGCGCTGCTCGTGGCGGTGCTTGTTGCAGAAATAGTCATCACACCAAGTCTTGAAGCGCGGATGCAGACCTTCGCCAAAAGGCAATACAGCATCCTTGCAGGTCTGGTGAAAATGCACGGCGTCTTCGTCAAAGCCGTAATAAGGCGTCAGGTCCATACCACCACCAAACCAGGCCACGGGCGCTTTGCCTTCTGGCTTGGCTGCAATCATCCGCACATTCATGTGCACAGTGGGCACGTACGGATTGCGTGGGTGAAACACCAGCGACACCCCCATGGCTTCGAAGGCCGACCCCGCCAACTCGGGGCGGTGCTGCGTGGCGGATGGCGGGAGCTGAGGCCCACTCACGTGCGAAAAGCCGCACCCAGCACGCTCAAACACCGGACCACCTTCGAGAATTTGGGTGATGCCACTGCCTTGCAGTTTTTCACCGGGGTCTTTTTGCCAGGCATCGACCAAAAAGGGCGTGCCATCGATGTCGGTCAAAGCAGCAGTGATGCGGGACTGCAAGCCCATCAGGTAATTTTTAACCGTGTCGAGTTCAAACGATGTGCTCATGGGGCTTTCTATCAACAATGCCATCTCAGGAAGGATGTGAGGCCGAAGTGGTTGTGCTCGCCTTGGCGCCATTCTGCGGACTCCAAGGCACGATGGGGCCCATTTGGTCCACATGGAAACCCAATACGCCCTCAAAAACTTGCGCGAAGTGGGCGTAATCCACATCGGTTTGGCCGGTCAGTTCGTAAAAATCAACCACACTGAAGCAGCGTTTGCCCCAGTCAAGCTTGACCAAGGCCAATGGCACTTGGGCACCCCAAGCCACTTGGTAAAAACCACTGCGCCAACCTGGCGTGAGGCTGCGTGTGCCCTCAGGGGCCAAGCCTAACCAAAGCAATTGATCATTGGCTTTGTGCTGCTCAAACACATGGACCATCTGACCCACCACACCTTTGGATGAACTGCGATCAATCGGAATGCCCCCCACCCAACGCATCCAAGTGCCAATCAGTGGAAACTTGAACAAGGAATCTTTGCCCCAAAAGTGCGCCGGAATGCCCAAGGCCCATTTGGCGAGCATGCCAATCGGAAAATCCCAGTTGCTGGTGTGTGGGTAGACAATGGCCACGCCTTGAAGCGTTGGAAACCCCTGAAACTCAAGGCGCCAACCCAACATCTTCAAGACCCAGTGGGCCAAACGTGATCCCTTGAATTGAACGGGATGAGGCGAGGGATAAGCCATGAACGGAACTTTCTATCAGTGCTTGATAGCGCGGTAGCCAATGTCTTTGCGCATCTGCATGCCATCAAACGCGATGGTGCTGGCACTCTGGTAAGCCTTTTGCTGTGCTTGGCGCACCGAATCGGCCAGAGCCGTGACGCACAACACACGCCCACCAGAAGTCAATATCTGACCGCTTTGCTCCGTTGTGCCCGCATGGAACACCATCGCCTCCTCATCGTCCGTAGGCAAGCCCGTGATGGCATCCCCTTTGCGAGGACTCATGGGGTAACCGGCAGCGGCCATCACGACCCCGAGCGCGACCCGGCGGTCCCACTCCAGCGTCAAATGCTCAAGACCCTCTGCGGTTGCTGCCAAAAGCACCTCTAACAGATCGGATTTCAAACGCATCAAAATGGGTTGGGTTTCAGGATCACCCATGCGGCAATTGAACTCCAAGGTTTTGACACGCCCTTGGGGATCGATCATCAAACCGGCGTACAAAAAGCCGGTGTAAGTGATACCGTCTTTCTCCATGCCCCGGATGGTGGGCAAGATGACTTCACGCATGGCACGGGCATGCACCTCTGCCGTGACCACGGGTGCAGGCGAATAAGCGCCCATGCCACCTGTGTTGGGGCCTTCGTCGCCGTCCAGCAGGCGCTTGTGGTCCTGGCTGGTGGCGAGTGCTGTGACGTTTTTGCCGTCGCACAAAACCATGAAACTGGCTTCCTCGCCCTGCAAAAACTCCTCGATCACCACGCGGGCACCGCCTGCGTTATGGGCCACGCCCAAGGTGTTGTCGAGCAACATAAAGTCGATCGCTTCATGGGCCTCGGCCACCGTCATCGCGACCACCACGCCTTTGCCTGCGGCCAAGCCATCGGCCTTAACCACAATGGGCGCACCTTTGAGGTCCACGTAGGCATGTGCTAAGGCTGCATCGGTGAAGGTTTCAAACTCGGCCGTGGGAATGCCATGGCGCTGCATGAATGACTTGGAAAAAGCTTTCGAGCTTTCGAGCTGGGCTGCCGCCTGAGTGGGGCCAAAGATGCGTAAACCATGCGCACGAAAATCGTCCACGATTCCTGCAGCCAGCGGCGCCTCAGGGCCGACCAGGGTCAATGCGATGCCGTTGTCGATCGCCCATTGGCGCAGTTGCGCCAAATCGGTGACTGGGACATTGACCAGGTTGGGGTCTTTGGCCGTCCCCCCGTTACCAGGAGCAACATAAACCTGCTGAATTCTCGGGGATTGCGCCAACTTCCACGCCATAGCGTGTTCACGGCCACCATTGCCGACTACCAATACTTTCATCAAGCTTCCTTAATCTTCGAATTCGGCGTTGTGGAAAACGTTTTGGACATCGTCCAAATCTTCCAGCACATCCAGCAACTTTTGCATTTTGACCGCATCGTCCCCGGAAAGCGCGATGCTGTTTTCAGCACGCATCGTCACCTCGGCCATATCGGCCACCAGCCCTGCGGCCTCCAGCGCATTTTTGACAGACTCAAAATCTGCCGGCGCGGTCAACACCTCAATGGCCCCCTCCTCGTCCGTGATCACATCCTCAGCGCCCGCTTCAAGCGCCACTTCCATCACCTTGTCTTCGTTGGTGCCGGGCGCAAAAATCAGCTGGCCACAGTTTTTGAACTGAAACGACACAGAACCTTCTGTCCCCAGATTTCCGCCGTGCTTGCTCAGGGCATGGCGCACTTCAGCCACTGTGCGCACACGGTTGTCGGTCATGGTGTCCAAAATGATGGCTGCGCCACCAATGCCATAACCTTCATAGCGAATTTCCTCATAGCTCACGCCTTCGAGGTTGCCAGTGGCTTTGTCCACATTGCGCTTGATGGTGTCGGCGGGCATGTTGGCTGCTTTGGCCTTCTCAATGGCCAAGCGCAAGCGAGGATTGGCGCTGACGTCGCCGCCGCCAGTCCGGGCCGCCACCATGATTTCACGGACCACGCGGGTCCAGATGCGCTGACGCTTTTCGTCCTGCCGCCCTTTGCGGTGCTGAATATTTGCCCATTTACTGTGGCCAGCCATCGGGAATTCCTTGAATGTTGATTTAATCTACAGGCTGGATTTTACTTTTCACAAGCGGGAGAAAAACAAACATGGCTGAACCGATGCTGATTGCACAAAATACGCAGACCCCCTGCCACCTGTTGCCGGGCCTGGCCAACCGTCATGGCCTGATCACCGGGGCCACGGGCACGGGCAAAACCGTGACGCTGCAAACCCTGGCAGAAAACTTCTCGCGCTTAGGTGTGCCTGTTTTCATGGCCGATGTAAAAGGCGACCTGACTGGAATCAGTCAAGCCGGCAACATTGGCGACAAACTGGCGGCGGTTCTCAAAGACCGAGGCATCCCCCTGCCCGAGCCTCTGGCCTGCCCCACCACCCTTTGGGATGTCTTTGGTGAGCAAGGGCACCCGGTGCGCGCCACCATCTCAGACATGGGACCGCTGCTTTTAACCCGCATGCTGGGCCTGAACGAAACACAAGCGGGCGTGCTCAATCTGGTGTTCAAGATCGCCGATGACAATGGCTTGCTGCTGCTGGACATGAAAGACCTGAGGGCCATGTTGCAGTATGTTGGCGACAACGCCAAACAATTCACCACCGAGTACGGCAATATCAGTGCGGCGAGCATTGGGGCTATTCAGCGCGGTCTCCTGCAAATTGAAAGCCAAGGAGGCGACAAGTTCTTTGGCGAGCCGATGCTCAACATCGCAGACTTCATGCAAACCGACGCCCAAGGCCTCGGTGTGGTGAACATTCTGGTAGCTGACAAGCTGATGAATTCTCCGCGTTTGTACGCCACATTCTTGCTGTGGATGCTGTCCGAGCTGTTCGAGGTCTTGCCCGAAATTGGCGACCCCGAAAAGCCCAAACTGGTGTTCTTCTTTGATGAGGCCCATTTGCTGTTCAAGGACGCGCCGGCAGCATTGGTCGAACGCATCGAACTCGTGGTGCGGCTGGTCCGCTCCAAAGGCGTGGGGGTGTATTTCGTGACCCAGAATCCACTCGACATTCCAGACAGCGTCTTGGGGCAATTGGGCAATCGGGTACAGCACGCTTTGCGCGCCTTCACCCCCAGGGACCAAAAGGCCGTGGCCGCTACCGCTCAAACCATGCGCCCCAAAGCTGGCTTGAACATCGAGGCCGCCATCACCGAGCTGGCTGTGGGCGAGGCCTTGGTGAGCTTGCTGGACGCCAAGGGACGCCCTTGCGAAACCGAGCGGGTGTTTGTGTTGCCCCCCGGCAGCCAGTTGGGGCCCATTACACCCGAGCAACGACAAGCCTTGGTGCAAGGGTCTTTGGTGGCGGGTGTCTACGAAAGCACACAGGACCGGGAATCGGCCTATGAAAAGATCAAGGGGCAAGGCACAGCAAGCAACAGCGTCGCTGGCAGCAGTTTACCGGGCCAATCCCCTGCCCCAGCTTCCCAAGAAGGTGGGTTGATGGGCGGTCTGTCGGATCTGATTTTTGGCTCGACTGGCCCTCGCGGTGGGCAACGCGATGGTGTTGCCCAAATGGTCGTCAAAAGTGCTGTGCGCACGGTTGGATCGGCCATTGGGCGTGAAATCGTGCGCGGTGTTCTGGGAGGTCTTCTGGGCTCCAGTCGACGCCGCTGAGCGCGAGACGAAAAAAAACCGCCGTGTGCAGCACACGGCGGTTTTTGCAGAGGGTCTGACGACGATCAGGCTGTTTCGCCCAACACAGTCACAGTCACTTCCACCACCACATCGGTGTGCAAAGCCACTGCAACAGTGGATTCGCTCACAGTTTTGATGGGGCCATGAGGCATACGAATCTGGGACTTGACCAGCTTGTAGCCTTGTTTGTTCAACTCTTCAGCGATGTCGTTGTTGGTCACGGAACCAAACAAACGGCCATCCACCCCCGCCTTTTGCGACAACTTGACCACCAAACCAGTCAATTTTTCGCCTTGGGCTTGGGCTTCAGCCAATTTGGCAGCAGCGGCTTTTTCGAGTTCAGCACGGCGAGCTTCGAACTCGGCCTTGTTGTTTTCGGTGGCACGGCGTGCACGGCCTTGTGGGATCAGGAAGTTGCGAGCGTAACCGTCTTTGACTTTGACGATATCGCCCAGATTACCCAGGTTCACAACCTTTTCGAGCAGGATGATTTGCATGGTTGGACTCCTTAGACTTTGTGCTGGTCGGTGTAGGGCAACATGGCCAAAAAGCGGGCGCGCTTGATGGCTGTGTTGAGCTGACGCTGGAAGATGGCACGGGTGCCAGTCAAGCGTGCAGGAATGATCTTGCCGTTTTCGGCGATGAAGTCACGCAAGGTGTCCACATCTTTGTAGTCGATTTCTTCGACGCCAGTGACTGTGAAGCGGCAGAAACGCTTGCGCTTGAACAGCAGTGACTGTGTATTGCGCTTTGGGCGCTTGTCTTTGTTGAATTTTTTGAACGTGGCCATGGGGCCTCCTGAAATTAATCTTGCTGAAACTCTTGAATGTGCAACACGACACTTTTGCCTTGTCGAGGGGTAGCCAAAAAGCCTTTGAACGTCCAAACACTGCCTACCGCTTGCTTAACCAGTCTTTCAGCCAGCGACCCAAAGGTCAAGGCTCGAAGTTTCAACTGGACTTTGCGCGTTTGCCCGGCCTCTTCTAATTCAGAGGTGTGCTCAAGAATCAAATCCAGAGCAGGCAAACCAGCGGGGGTGTATCGCAAAGCAGCTTGCTCGGCAATACAGGCGGTCAATTCGGTTCGGTTCACTCCTCAACAAGTCAGTATCAAGCGGCGAATTCGGCTTGTTGTGACTTGCGGGCTTCTTCGCGCTCAACTGTCTTCATCATGGACGAAGGAGCGGTGTCGGCTTTTTTCTTGAGCACAGTCAGGTGACGCAAAACGGCGTCGTTGAACTTGAAGGCGTGCTCCAATTCAGCCATGACGGCTTGGTCGGCTTCAATGTTCACGCACAGGTAGTGGGCTTTGCCCAATTTGTTGATCTGGTATGCCAACTGACGGCGGCCCCAGTCTTCAACACGGTGGATATTGCCACCGCCGGCAGTGATCATGCCTTTGTAACGCTCCAGCATGGCTGGAACTTGTTCGGACTGATCGGGATGGATCAGCAAAATGATTTCGTAATGACGCATTGAGACTCCTTGCGGTTAACCCAAAAGGTTGGAAAAGCCGCCCCCAGCGTCTGTCGGGGTGCGGCAAGGCGAAGCCTGCGATTATAGCTTTAATTCAGAGCCCTGGATAGCCACGACTGGGAACCATCTCTTGCTTGGGAGGACTCACCCAACGGGCAGGCAACAACAAAGTGACCAAAACCATGACCAAGGCACCCGCAGGGACCCCAAAAACACCCGCATATAAGGGCTGAATACCAAACCAGAGCCCGCCTCTCAGATCCAGCCCCCAAAAATGGCGAAACCCAGGCGCATTGAGGACCATATAAGCCAAGGTCAACCCCAGACCGGCCAACATGCCGGCCACCACAGCGGGGCGATGCACCCTCTTCCAAACCATGCCCAAAGCCATGCCGGGGAAAAACGCGGCGGCAGCCAATGAAAAAGATGCAGAGACCAAAGCCAAAATCTCGGCAGGCTTGATGGCGGCGACCACCGCAGCCACCATGGCCACCGCCAACAAGGCGAATTTGGACAAAATGACGCGCCCTTCGGGAGATTGAGGTTTGCGCTCTCGTCCTGGACCTATGTCATGCACCAGTGCATTGCTGATGGTCAGCAACAAGCCATCGGCCGTAGACAAAGCTGCCGCCAACCCCCCTGCAGCCACCAGGCCTGAAACCACGAAAGGCATTCCGCCCAATTCGGGGGTGGCCAGCATGATCATGTCGGCCCCCAGTTTCAGCTCCCCCAACTGAAGCACACGGTCGCCATTGACATCGGAAAACGCCAACAACGCAGAATCGAGGCGGGCCCATTGGAACATCCAGCTGGGCAAATCCTCAAAACTACTGCCCACCAAATTATTCAGAACCTCAAACTTCACCAAGACAGCCAAAGCAGGCACACTCAAGTACAGCAACCCAATGAAAAACAAGGACCAAGCCACCGAACTGCGCGCTTCGGCTACAGATGGCAAGGTATAAAAGCGTGTCAACAAATGCGGCAATCCCGCTGTACCAACCATCAGGCAGAACACCAAGGCCAAGAAATTAAGTCGGGACTCTTCAAAAAGCTTGACCTCTGAGGGGCTGCCATCCGGGTTACCTGCAAAAGCCTGAGCGTGCATGGGCATTCCACCCAAGGGTCTGGCTCTGTCCAAGTTGTCATGCATGGCCCGCGTCCATTGCTCTTTGGCAGTAACAGCATCGCGTGGGACGGCCAACAATTCGCGACGAGCTTGGGCAATCGACGCATAGTCCGCCGATTGCGCTTTGAGTAAACGGATTTTTTCTTCCAGCTCCTGACGCAGTTCGACCATCGAGCGGTCAACATGTTCCAAACGATTCTGAAACATTTGAGCACGCTTGGCGTACTCTTGTCTCACTTCAATTTCCCGAGGATCGTTGATCAGTTTTTTCTCGATCGCCTCAATCCGCGAGAGTTGTTGGCCGTAGACCAAAGGCGCAAAGGGCGTGCCCAATTGTTTATAGGCCAACCAAGACACGGGAATCATGAACGCCAGCAGCAGCATGATGTATTGCGCCACTTGCGTCCAGGTGATGGCGCGCATGCCTCCCAAAAAGGAGCACAACAGGACACCCCCTAAACCGAGCAAGATGCCAATCTCAAATTGAACACCGGTCAAGCGAGAAGCGATCAAACCGATGCCATAGATTTGGGCGACAACATAGGTGAAAGAGCATAAAACTGAGGACAAAGCGGCAATGATGCGGGGCCATCGACCGCCATAGCGCTGATCAAAGTAATCTGGAAGGGTATACAACTTCATGGCCCGCAGATGGGGCGCAATCAACAAGCCCACCAGACAAAAGCCCCCGGTCCAACCCATGACGTAAGCCAAGCCACCCGGCTGCTGACCGCTGCCCGAAAAACCCTGCAGGTAGAGTGCGCCAGCCAAACTGATGAAAGACGCCGCACTCATCCAGTCTGCCGCGGTGGCCATGCCGTTGTACATGGCTGGAATGCGACGCCCCGCCACGTAGTACTCATCCTCGTCGGTAGTACGGCCCAAAATGCCAATCAAGGCATAAATCATCACCGTACTGAACAGAAAGATGGGCCCTATCAAGTTGCGAGACAGGCCCCATCGTTCGGCCCACGCCATGGCGCCGAACAGCGTGAGCAGGATGACAATGTAAATAAGGACATTGCGATGCAAACGCCAATGGTAAGCCGCAGCTTGACGGTCTGCCATCGGTTGAGTCATCGCAAAGCCTTGACTTGAATAATCAGCGACCCAGATTGGTCCAAGTCTCGATCACCGTATCGGGGTTGAGCGAGATGGAGCTGATGCCTTGGTTCATCAACCAATGCGCAAAATCAGGGTGATCAGAGGGGCCTTGGCCGCAAATGCCAATGTATTTGCCCTGCGCCAAACAGGCTTTGATGGCCTGCGAAATCAGAGCCGTCACGGCAGGATCGCGCTCGTCAAAATCCACCGCCAACAACTCCATCCCTGAGTCGCGATCCAGTCCCAAGGTCAATTGGGTCAAGTCGTTGGAACCGATCGAGAAACCGTCAAAAAACTCAAGGAACTGCTCTGCCAAGATGGCGTTGCTGGGCACTTCACACATCATGATGACCTTGAGGTCGTTTTCGCCACGGCGCAAGCCCTGGCTGGCCAGCAGCTGGGTGACCTTTTCGGCTTGCCCCAAAGTGCGCACAAAGGGCACCATGATCTGCACGTTGGTCAGGCCCATCTCGCCACGCACGCGTTTGAGGGCTTCGCATTCCATGGCAAAGGCTTCGCCAAAGTCTGCGCTGATGTAACGCGCAGCACCTCGAAAACCCAGCATCGGGTTTTCTTCTTCCGGCTCGTAGCGGCTGCCACCAATGAGCTTGCGGTATTCGTTGCTTTTAAAGTCCGACAAACGCACGATGACCGGCTTGGGCCAGAAAGCTGCGGCGATGCTGGCCACGCCTTCGGTGACTTTATCCACATAGAAAGCACGGGGAGACGCATGGCCTCGGGCCACCGATTCCACGGCTTTTTTCAGGTCGGCGTCGATGGCGGGGTAATCCAAAATGGCCTTGGGGTGCACACCAATGTTGTTGTTGATGATGAACTCCAGACGGGCCAAGCCCACGCCGGCATTGGGCAACTGGGCAAAGTCGAAAGCCAGTTGGGGATTGCCCACGTTCATCATGATCTTGGTTTTGATCTCGGGCAGCACGCCGCGCTGGATTTCGCTGATCTCGGTCTCCAGCAAACCGTCGTAAATGTGGCCAGTGTCGCCCTCGGCGCAGCTGACGGTGACCAGCGTGCCTTCGGTCAGTTGCTCGGTGGCGTTGCCGCAACCCACCACCGCCGGAATGCCCAGCTCGCGCGCAATGATGGCGGCGTGGCAGGTGCGCCCGCCCCGGTTGGTGACGATGGCGCTGGCACGCTTCATCACCGGCTCCCAGTTCGGGTCCGTCATGTCAGTCACCAGCACATCACCGGGCTGGACCTTGTCCATCTCGCTGATGTTGTGCACCAAACGGACGGGGCCCGTTCCGATTTTTTGGCCAATCGCACGGCCCTCGGCCAAGATGGTGCTTTTGCCTTTGAGCTTGTAACGCAACTCGGGCGTGCCTTTGGCCTGGCTTTTCACGGTTTCAGGGCGAGCTTGCAAGATGTAGAGCAAACCGTCGGTGCCGTCTTTGCCCCATTCGATGTCCATGGGGCGGCCGTAATGCTGCTCGATCACCACCGCGTAGCGGGCCAGTTGCTCGACCTCGTCATCGGTCAGGCTGTAGCG
Organism: Limnohabitans sp.; assembly: GCA_017986605.1. GTDB lineage: Bacteria > Pseudomonadota > Gammaproteobacteria > Burkholderiales > Burkholderiaceae_C > Limnohabitans_A. Next base: position 881 of record JAGNVG010000011.1, on the reverse strand, counting down.
GTTGCGGAGCTCGGTCGGCACGTCAGTGGTTTTGACCAATTTGCCCGATGCGGCTTTTTCTTCCGGGGTGGCGAAAACCATCTCGATGAGCTTGGAGCCCAGATTGCGGCGGATCACGCTGCGGTTTCCAGCGGCCAACATGGGTTTGTGCACATAGAACTCGTCGGGGTTCACCGCGCCCTGCACCACAGTTTCACCCAGGCCGTAGCTGGAGGTGATGAACACCACGTCTTCAAAACCAGACTCGGTGTCGATGGTGAACATGACGCCCGCCGCGCCCAGATCAGAGCGCACCATGCGCTGGACGCCCGCCGACAAGGCCACATCGGCGTGGGCAAAGCCCTTGTGCACGCGGTAGCTGATGGCACGGTCGTTGTACAAAGAGGCAAACACTTCTTTCATCTTGTGCAGCACATCTTCGATGCCGACCACGTTCAAGAAGGTTTCTTGTTGGCCCGCAAACGAGGCATCCGGCAAATCTTCGGCAGTGGCCGAGGAACGCACCGCAAATGATGCCTCGGGGTTGCTGCCCTGCAGGCGCACAAAGGCTTCGCGGATGGCTTGTTCCAGATCGGCCGGGAAAGGCTGGGCTTCGACCATGGCGCGAATTTCGGCGCCGGCAGAGGCCAAGGCACGCACATCTTCAGTGTCCAGTGCGTCCAAACGGGCATTGATACGCTCGGTCAGACCGCCAAACGCCAAAAATTGGCGAAAGGCGTGGGCGGTGGTGGCAAAGCCCGTGGGCACCCGAACCCCCGAAGGCAGCTGAGAAATCATCTCCCCCAGACTCGCGTTTTTCCCGCCAACCGACTCAACATCGGTCATGCGTAACAACTCAAAGGGGACGACCAAGGCGGTCTCGTTGAAAAGAACAGACATGC
>JAGNVG010000107.1 GCA_017986605.1 Limnohabitans sp. | reverse complement strand
AAGGGGTGAAGACGATTGTCTGGAGACGGTGGCTATTGCACAATTGCATAAATTCAAGCACCAGCCATTCACTTATGAATAAGTCCAACTTCAACTGGGCCCTGATCCAGTCCTTTTTGGCCGCCCTGGAACACGGCAGCCTGATGGGCGCAGCCCGCGCCACAGGCGTGAGCCAGCCCACGCTGGGGCGGCACATCGCCGAGCTGGAAAGCCAGCTGAACCTGCTGCTGTTCGAGCGCACCGGGCGCGGCCTGCAAGCCACTGGCCACGCGCTGGCGCTGGCCGAAGCGGCACGCGCCATGCACGCGGGCGCGGCTGACTTTTCTCGGCTGGCCTCGGGGGCAGAACAATCGCTGCAAGGCAGCGTGCGCCTGTCGGCCAGCCAGCCGGTGGCCTGCCATTTGTTGCCACCCGTATTGGCACGCATGCGCCAAGAGTTGCCACAAGTGACGGTCGAACTGGTGGTGAGCAACTCGGTCAGCAACTTGCTGCTGCGCGAGGCCGACATCGCCCTGCGCATGGTGCGGCCCGAACAAAGCACGCTGGTGGCCAAACAAATCGGGCTGGTCATGCTGAGCGCTTGCGCAAGCCAAACGTATTTGCAGCGCCGTGGCACACCACAAACGCCCGAGGCTCTGGTACAGCATGATCTGATTGCGGGTGACCGCAATCAGGAAATTCAAGCCGGTTTCGAGGCCATGGGTTTTCCCGCCAACACACTTAGTTTTGGGCTGCTCACCGATGATTTGAACGCACAGTGGGCGGCTGTGCGTGCCGGGATGGGGATTGGTTTCATGGGGGGCCACCTGCTGCGCAGCGACCCCATGGTGACGGCGGTGCTGCCCATGGTGGAATTGCCAGTCTTACCCGTGTGGCTCACTGTACACCGCGAATTGCAGACCAGCGCCCGCATCCGCGCGGTATATGACTATCTGGCCAGCGAAGTGCCCCAGTACCTGAACAACCCAGCACCACTCGATCGAGTTTCTGCACGTCGAGGCCGTCGGTCAGGCTAACTGAACCTCAAGACAATCCATGCACCGCTGTGAAACCTAAGGCATCGACACACAACCACAGCAAAGCATGAACACCCCATCCCTGACGGGGTCAAATCGGGTGTTTCCGACAAATTCTTACAAGTATTTTCAATTTTTTCGATAAATTCAACCCCAAAATCCCTAATTAGGGATGGGCAGTTGAATCAATTTTCTTGAAAATTGAAATTGAAAATGCATAGTAGTTTTGATACTTTAGACACTGAATGCGTCAATAAGATCAGATGCTCTGTGACGATAAAACGCCCCACATGGAGCCTCCATGCACAAAGGACAGCCTATGAACGATATTGAATTTCAAGTGAAATCCCCTGCACAAAAGTTCGCGGCAACAGACAAGGCAGAGCCTCAAATTTCTGAATTTTTGACCAGTTCCCAAGCGGCAAAGCGATTGGGCTTGTCCATGGCCACCATCCAGAAACTGGTCGACAACAACATCCTGCAAGCCTGGAAAACCTTTGGAGGACATCGACGCATTTCATTGGCGTCGGTTTTGAACTACCAAACATCCAACACGTCGAGTCAACAAATCAACGCGCCGTCCAACCGGCCTTACCAAGTTTCGATGGTGATTGAATCGCCTGAACTGATCAAGCGTTTGTCCAAAGAAGTCCCGCAATGGGAATTGCCACTGACCGTGTCATTTTTTGAGTCACTGACCGAAGCCCTGCTGGAGTTGCTCAATAAAAAACACGATTTGCTGATCATGCAAATGACCTCTCCGCGCAAGCAGCAGGAAAAGATTCTTGAAATCTTGCAAAAATTCATGGGCTCCCGCCACACTTTGGCCCACACATTGATTCTGACCCCCGAAACAGATTTACTGCCCCCCACCAAGCCCGGCGAAAACGCTGGGGGCATTCAAGTGGTCAACAACGATTTGTCACCCTTGTGGCTTTCAGCCTATCTGGCTGGCTTTGTAGCCCAGCGCCGCAACTGACTCAAAAGCCCAGCCGGATGGACCATGTAAGCCCACCGGAACCCAGAACCGGCTAAGGCAAAAGCCTCATGCGGTGCAGCACCGCTTCAGGTGTTTGCTGCAAACCCGCGTACCCTCCTTGAGCCCAGCGCGCAGCCATGCTGCGGCTGCGCGGGTCAAACACATGGCCCGACTGCCCGGTCTGGTAAATAAAGACAGACTGATCGGGTTGCCCCAAGTCGTACACAGCTCGCATGGATGCTGCATGGCGGTTGGCAAAAGGCGCTTGTTTGTCATTAGCCCAATACTGACCAACGTTGACGGTGAACAAATCTCCCATACTTTCCACCCTTACATCGAACAGTGCATTGAGATAAGGCACTTTGCCAAAAGGCTTGTGACTGCTGATGGCGGGATGCCAAGCACCCCAACGCCAAGCCTTCACATCGTGTCCCTGGCTTAAAGCGATACGGCCCAGTGCGCGATCAAGCGCTGCCGACACCTTTGATGAGCAACCAACGGCCTCACACCAATATGCATCAGATCGGTCCAAAATGCCTTCAACAGCCGCCCTGAAATGGCGTTTGCCATACAGGGACTGAAAGCGCTCAGCCCCCAGCTTGGGCACCAGCAAACCCCGAGTCAATTCATCGGCCCAGACGTTCAAGATCAGTGCAGCCGCGCTATCGGTTCGCATCTGTCCATCAAACTCCGCCACCCGCTTCAGCGCCGCAGGGGCCAACGGATGGGATGAGGCTTGCAATGGGGTGTGCTTGGCCAGTTTGGCTTGCAAGGACTGTGCCCCTAAAGACAAGACATCGTTTTGAATCGCTTGCATGGATTCACGGCTGTGTTGGGGTGTGGCCGCCAAAAGCGTTTCGATCCGATTGAAACGCTCGGGCGTGGTCCAGTCACTGCCCAAGAAGTGAGCATAGCCTGACGGCAAGATGTTTTGATTGGCCGTCGCATGCCAGCCCTTTTGTTCAATCTGCGCTTGGGTGACCGCTGGGTTTTGCGCATACGGCAACCAACCCGTCCAGTCGTATTGGGCCAGCCATCCGGGTGCCGGGGCTACACCACGGATATCGTTTTGCGCCGAGCGTGTAGGCACTTTACCCACAGCGCGGTAGGCCACTTCGCCCAATGTGTCTGCCATCACCACGCTCTGCATGGGCGCATGGTGTTCCGCAAACGCCTGCTGCAACTGCGGCACCGTCTGCGCCCAATTGGCCTGCATACCGGCTTCCATCGTTTTGTTATCGGGCGTGAGCGCCGACCAGTGCAAGCTGACGGCATAGCGACTGCCATCGATCAAGCCCTGATATTGAGGCTGGACATCGCTGATGACCGGCCCATGGCGTGTTTTTCGCACTTGAATGGTCACATCAGCTTGCCCTTTGACCCGAATGGTTTCATCGCGAAGCTCGAAGCGGGCCCACCCCTCTGGGGTGCGGTATTGCCCAGGCTTGGACGCGTCCAGTTGCTCCAGATACAAATCCTGCACATCGGGGCCTGTGTTGGTAAAGCCCCAGGCCACGCCCGTCGTGCGGCCCAAGACCACAAAGGGCAAACCTGGCAAAGTGGCACCGATCACATCCAGTGCTGCGTGTTTTTGCCCTCCGGGCAATTCACCGGCAGGCGCTTGAAGATGCGCGTAATACCAGATGGCCGGAGCGCTCAGTGCCAGATGCGGGTCATTGGCCAAGAGAGGTTTGCCCGAAACCGTGCGGCTGCTGGGCACGACCCAGTTGTTGCTGCCCTTGCCTTCCAAAATGCCCATGTCGCGCACCCAATCAGCGGACCACTGGGCCAATTGCGAGTTGGCGGCAGGCAAAGCACCTGTCTTGACCGCTGCAGAGGCATAAACGCCCAAGCCACGGTACAAAGCAGGCAAATCCACTGCCGAGGCGGGCTTTTCACCCGGGTATGCTGGCAACAACTGCCACAGTTGCTCGCTGTTCAGCACCTGAGCCGCCGACAAACGGGCAAACTCCTGCCCCCAATTGCCCCCCAAATCCAGCGCCATCATCAAGGCCCAGCCCACGCTGTCTTCGGGTGTCCAGGCCGGGCCATTTTTGCCCCCTGCTTGGGTGCCCAACAGCTTGAACTCGGGCGACGGACGCACTGCGCCACTTTGCCAAGCGATCTGAATGCCTTCGCTGTAAGCCGCCAGCGCGGCTTGGGTTGCAGGTGACAAACCGCTCAGTTGCTGTTTGGCCATGCCGATGATGCCCAACGTGCGCATCAATTTGTCGGTGTCCAGCGTGGCAGCGCCCAGAATTTCAGACAACTCCCCGCGCATCACGCGGCGGTTGAATTCGAGTTGCCAACCTCGCTCTTGTGCATGCACAAAACCCATGGCACGCCAGGCGTCCAAGGCCGTGCCGGCGCTGATGTGGGTCACATCGGCACCGTCGCGGGTGATGTGAACCGGGCCCGCCAAGCCCTTGAGTTGGACCTCTCCGTCAAGCTGAGGGAAGCCGCGCAACAAATGCACACTGACGGCCCCACCCGCCGCCAAAACGGTGGCGATGACCACCAACAGGATTCGTCCAATCCACTTCATGCTTGTCTCCTGGTTATTTGTCTGGCGGGTGTCCGCACACTGACTCGCAAAGCCCTCGCGCCAAGGATGCCCCAAGCGCTGGCAGTGTTATTTAAATATGGCCCCAAACCATCAGCGCGTCACGCCCTTCGGTGACAAGGTCCACCTTGGCGCCCACGGGCAGCAGGACCTTGGTCTCCACATGGCCAAAGGGCAAACCCGTGAGCACAGGCACCTTGATCTGGCTGCGCAGCCAGTCCACCACGGTGGCCAGCTTGAACCCTTTGTCGTGGGCAGGCACCAGCTTGTATTTGCTGAAATGCCCGATCAACACTGCTTTTTGCTGGGCCAAAACGCCCGCGTGCAGCAGCTGCGTGAGCATGCGCTCGACGCGGTATGGGTGCTCGCCCACGTCTTCGAGGAACAGCACACCGCCCTTGACCTGCGGGAAATAGGGCGTACCCAAGAGAGAGGTCAGCACCGTCAAATTGCCGCCCCAAAGCGGCGCGTCCTTCACCACCACGCGGCGTTCGGCTTCTGCCTTGGGCAGTTGCCAGCCTGTGCCTTCGCCCTGCTCCATCAACAAATCATCCAGGCAAGCCAGCATGATGTCGTCGGGCTCATCGGCTGTGCCCAGGTCTTCACCGAGCGCTGGGCCTTGCCAAGTGATTCGGCCTGTTTTGGCCAGCACCGCCTGGTTGAACGCGGTGAAATCGCTCAGGCCCACAAACTGCATGCCGCCGTCGATGGCTTTTGCGATCTGTTTATAGGGCAAAGCAGGCAGGATGCGCGTGAGGCCATAGCCGCCGCGAGAGATGAGGGCTACATCTGCACCACTGGCAGCAGCCCGGGTGATGGCGGCAACGCGTGTGGCGTCATCGCCCGCAAAGCGCATGTGGCTAGCCAGCGCCGCTTCGTCCACTTCAACCTCGTGCCCTTGAGCTTGCAGGCGCTTCAGGCCCCGGCGAAAAGCGGCTTTGTCGCGCACCGCGCTGGAGGGGGAAAAAATGTAAATGTGGGCCATGGTTCGTGTTCTTTTTCAGGGCTTGAAGTGTCGCACAGCCGCCTCGGCAATCGCCCTGCCCTGCTCTTGCACAAAATGGCCTGCATCCGGCAGCAGCATCGGCTCGGGGCAGCCCTTGATTTGACTTTGCAACTGGCGCATCACCGGCTCGCCCAGCACCGGGTCTTGCTGGCCAATGGCCATGAAGCTCTGGCCTTGCCAATCGTTGCGCCAGAAGTCACTCGCTTGTCTGGAGATGACAGCGCCCGGTGAATCGGCGAACTCGGGCACCATGGGCGGAAAGGCTCTGAGCGCTGCGCGAAAACCTTTATCCGGGAACGGCGCGTTGTAGGCTGCCATCTCAGCAGGCGTCATGCTGCGGTTGCCGCGCGCAAACAGTTTGCCCACATCGAACTGCGGCTGGCTTTGGCACCAATCTCGCCAAGCCAAAAAGCCTGCAGTCAAGGGCAGCTCGCCCGTGGCCAGCGTGGTGTTCATGACCAGCAGCCCCTTGTAACGCTCAGGCGCGGCCATGGGCAAGGTCAGCCCCAAGATGCCGCCCCAGTCCTGCACCACCATCACCACGCGCTGCAAATCCAGCCGATCAATCAAATCCAACAAAGACTGACGGTGCGTTTCAAACTGGTGAAAGCTGTCCTTTTTGGGTTTGTCGCTCTTGCCAAAGCCGATCAGGTCGGGCGCCACCACGCGGTGCCCCGCCGCCAGCCAGACCGGGATCATCTTGCGGTAGAGGTAACTCCAGGCCGGGTTGCCGTGCAGGCACAGCCAGGTCAGTGGCGCATTCGCGTCGCCCTCGTCCAGGTAGTGCAAGCGCAGGCCCGCGATGCTGGGCAGATCGTTCACGTAACGCGGCTGCCAAGGGTATTCGGGCAAATCGGCAAACGCAGCATCGGATGTGCGCAAAGCGTCTTCTCTGAGCGGGTGTGGGTTCATTCTTTTGGGCTTGAAAAAGTCTTTGAGCAGCTGGCCGCATTCATCGGCCAGCACACCGCCCGTCACCTGCGTCTGGTGGTTCAGCTGGGTGTGGCCAAACAGGTTGAGCACCGAGCCCGCCACACCGGTGCGCGGGTCAGCCGCGCCAAACACCACCCTGTCCACCCGGGCGTGCAGCATGGCACCGCTGCACATGGTGCAAGGCTCCAGCGTCACATACAGGGTGCAGCCGTCGAGCCGGTAATTGCCCAAGATTCGTGCGGCTTCACGCAGCGCCACCACTTCGGCATGGGCCGTCGGGTCGTGGTTGGCAATGGGGGCGTTGCGGCCTGTGGCAATCACCTGGCCGTCTTTGACAACTACCGCGCCCACCGGCACCTCACCCGCTGCGGCGGCCAGTTGGGCTTGTTTTAGGGCCAGGCCCATCCAGTGGGCGTCTTGGCTTGGCGTATCCACGGTCACGCCACCATGCCCAGCCGCTGCATCCACTGCGCGAGCGCTTTTTCCTGTTCACCGCCTTGTGCGTAAGCCGCATGCATGGCCGCGTGCGACTCGGGGCGGTGCTGGTTGATCTTGACCTTTGTTTGCAGGTCCAAAATCTTCAACTCAAACGCAACAATGCCATTGAGCATGCCGTGGGCATAACTCTCGGGCAGCGCTCGCCACTGATCGGCATAAGCTGGTTCGTGGTCGGCAATCATTTGCTTGAGCATCGCATCCTTGGCATCGTTGCCATCCAACATGCGGGCCTCTACCTTGGCATGGACCGCCAGATAAGTCCAAGTTGGCACGCGCTGTAGATCAGGGTAAACGGCTGGCGACATGTAAGCCTGCGGTCCCATGAACGTCACCAGCGCCTGCGGCCGCGCCAGTAAATAGCCAGCATGAGGGTTGGCACGCGCACAGTGCCCCAGCAGCCCCATCGGCTGGCCGCCCTCTTCGATCAGTTTGAGCGGCAAATGTGTGACAAACGGAAAACCATCACCGTCCGTGGACACCAGACTGGCGAACGGGTGCTCGCGCATGATGGCCGCGGCATGCTGAGGGTGGTTGAATTGCTGGGGTAAGTACATGAAATGACTGTACCAAAACAAAGGCACCCGAAGGTGCCTTGTCTGTCATTCCCACTCGATCGTCGCCGGTGGTTTGGAGCTCACGTCGTATGTGACTCGGTTGATGCCGCGCACCTCGTTGATGATGCGCCCCGACACTTTCTTGAGCAGCGCATAAGGCAACTCGGCCCAGTCGGCGGTCATGAAGTCGCTGGTTTGCACGGCGCGCAAAGCCACCACGTAATCGTAAGTGCGGCCATCGCCCATCACGCCCACGCTCTT
>JAGNVG010000106.1 GCA_017986605.1 Limnohabitans sp. | reverse complement strand
CACCGACTTCACAGGCGGCTATGCCACCAACGTGAACAAAGTGTTTGCCGCTGGCGACATGCGCCGGGGTCAGTCGCTCGTGGTTTGGGCGATCCGCGAAGGTCGTCAGGCCGCTCGCGCTGTGGACGAGTTCCTCATGGGCGTCAGTGACTTGCCTCGCTGAACGCCAAAGTTCTAGGTAAAATCCCGCAATTGCGTGCGTTAACCAACGCTTTACCTGAGAGCGATACCATCACAAGAGCCGGTTTGTCCGGCTCTTGTTTTTCATGAGCATTTCTACCCACACCGCACTCGTTGAACTGAAAGACCTGACCTTTGGGTACGGGGACCGTGTCATTTTGAAGAACCTCAGCTTCAATGTGCCGCGCGGGAAAGTCACGGCCTTGATGGGGGTGTCGGGTGGTGGCAAGACCACGGTGCTGCGTCTGATTGGGGGGCAAATCCGCGCCAGTCAAGGGCAGTTGCTGTTCGATGGCGAGGACATCACCCACATGCGCCAGACCGAGCTGTATGCCGCTCGCCGCCGCATGGGCATGCTGTTCCAGTTTGGGGCTCTGTTCACCGACATGAGTGTGTTTGACAACGTGGCTTTCCCCTTGCGTGAGCACACGGCTTTGTCGGAAGACCTGATCCGAGACATCGTGTTGATGAAGCTCGATGCCGTAGGTTTGCGCGGTGCGCGTGATTTGCGACCCTCGGAAATCTCAGGGGGCATGAGTCGTCGTGTGGCCTTGGCCCGCGCCATTGCACTCGACCCCGACCTGATCATGTATGACGAGCCATTTGCAGGCTTGGATCCGATTTCTCTGGGCACAGCGGCGAGGCTGATTCGCCGCCTGAACGACAGTCTTGGCATCACCAGCGTAGTGGTTTCACACGATGTGACCGAAACCTTTGAGATCGCTGACCACGTGGTGATTTTGGCCAATGGCGGCGTGGCCGCGCAGGGCACCCCCGCCGAGCTGCGTGACAGCGCTGACCCCTTGATACACCAGTTTGTGCATGCGTTGAGCGACGGCCCGGTGCCGTTCCATTACCCCGCGCCATCGGCTGCGCAGGACTACGATCGGAGGGCGGCATGAACCCCCTCAACTTGTTGGCTGCTTTAGGTGCCACCACACGCCAGATGTTGGCCGATTGGGGGTTTGGTGCCCGCCTGTTTTTGAAATTGCTGAGCATGTCCGGCACAGCGCTCAGGCGCTTTGGCCTGGTACGTGACCAAGTGCATTTTTTGGGCAACTATTCGCTGGCCATCATCACGGTGTCGGGCCTGTTTGTGGGTTTTGTATTGAGTTTGCAGGGCTACTACACCTTGCAACGCTATGGGTCGGCTGAGGCGCTGGGTCTCTTGGTGGCACTCAGTTTGGTGCGCGAATTAGGTCCGGTGGTGGCAGCTTTGCTGTATGCCGGTCGTGCAGGCGCGTCGCTCACGGCCGAGATCGGCCTCATGCGCGCAGGTGAACAACTCACCGCTTTGGAGATGATGGCCGTAGACCCGGTTCAGCGCATTTTGGCCCCTCGCTTTTGGGGCGGCATCATCGCCTTGCCCTTGCTGGCAGCGGTGTTCAGTGCGGTGGGTATTTTGGGCGGCTATGTGGTGGGTGTCTTGCTCATTGGCGTCGATGCAGGCTCGTTCTGGAGTCAGATGCAAGGCGGTGTGGATGTCTTTAAAGATGTGGGTAACGGCATCATCAAAAGCGTGGTGTTTGCCGTCGCTGTGACTTTCATTGCCTTGCTGCAAGGGTATGTGGCCAAGCCCACCCCAGAAGGTGTGGCCAGTGCCACCACGCGCAGTGTGGTGGTTTCTTCTTTGTCGGTATTGGGGCTGGATTTCATCCTGACCGCGATGATGTTCAGCATTTGAGGAGGACGGCATGCAACGTTCAAAAAATGATGTTTGGGTGGGCTTGTTTGTGTTGATTGGGGCCGCCGCGGTGCTGTTTTTGGCGCTCAAGTCGGCCAATTTGTTGACCCTGAATTTCAATTCGGACTATGCCGTGACGGCTAAGTTCGACAACATTGGCGGCCTCAAGCCGGGCGCTGCGGTCAAAAGCGCAGGTGTCGTCGTGGGTCGAGTGAAAAAAATCGAGTTCGATGGCGAATCGTTCCAGGCCAAAGTGACGCTCGCCTTGCAGTCGCAACATGCTTTCCCACAAGACAGTTCTCTGAAAATCCTCACCAGCGGCTTGCTCGGTGAGCAATACCTGGATGTCTCGCCCGGCGCCGATGAAAAGAATTTGGTGGCGGGTGACAAGATCGGCTCTACCCAGTCCGCCGTGATCTTGGAAAACCTGATCAGCCAATTCCTGTACAGCCAGGCTGAAAAACCTGCTGCAGAGGGGAAGAAGCCATGAGTTTTTTGAACCGACGAATGGGGCTGGCGCTGGCTGCTTGCATCTTGCTGATTCTGCAAGGTTGTGCGACGGTGAAAAATCCGGATGCACGTGATCCTTGGGAGTCGATGAACCGAAGTGTTTATCACTTCAATGACGCCTTGGACAACGTGGCCATCAAGCCTGCCGCCAAGGTTTACACCGCCGTACTCCCAAGTCCCGTACGAACAGGCATCCACAACTTTTTGGGTAATTTGGGAGATGTGTGGAGCATGGCCAACAGCGCTTTGCAATTGAAAGGTCAGGCGACCGCCGAAACTTTCATGCGCATCACCGTGAACACATTTCTCGGTTTAGGTGGCGTCCTGGATGTGGCCACCGAGATGCGCCTGGAAAAACGCAAAGAAGACTTTGGTCAGACCCTGGGTTATTGGGGCGTCAAGCCCGGTCCTTACATCGTGTTGCCGATTCTGGGCCCCTCGACCTTGCGCGACACCCTGGCCACACCGCTGGACATCCAAGGTGACATGGCTCAGCAGTTCAACGATCCCGCCACCCGCAATGTGTTGTCGGCCACTCGCGTGATGGATGTCCGTTCAAGCCTCTTGCAAACTGTGGATGTCATCAAGGAAGCCGCACTCGACCCTTACACCTTTGTGCGAGACGGCTATTTGCAAAAGCGTGAAAACGACATTCACGACGGCAATCCGCCCTCAAATTTTGATTACTCTGAATCAGAAAAGCCTTGAATTAGATAGCCCGCAGCAGGCTGTTTGTTCGTTACAGTTGTTGACAAAAAACAGCCCACTTGACCGTATAGTGATTCCATGAAAAACATGTCCGTCTTGCCTTTGAGCCGCCGCCATCTTTTGACCCTCACCAGTGCTGTGGCGCTGTGCGGTGCGCTGACACCTGCTTGGGCGGCGGATGAAGCCCCCGAGGCCTTTGTCAAGCGCATCACCAACGAAACGCTGGACACCATCAAAGCCGACAAGAGTCTGCGCAGCGGCGATGTGTCGAAAGTCATCCAGTTGGTGGACTCCAAACTGATGCCGCATGTTAACTTTCGTCGCATGACCGCGTTAGCAACGGGACCGGCCTGGCGCAAAGCCACGCCAGAGCAGCAAAAACGCTTGCAGGATGAGTTCAAAATTTTGCTGGTCCGTACCTATGCCGGTGCGCTCAGCCAGGTCAGCGATCAGGTGGTGGTGGTCAAACCACTGCGCGCAGGCCAAGAAGACAAAAACCTGGTGGTGAACACCGAGGTGCGTGGCAAGGGCGATCCGATCCAGTTGGACTACCGCCTTGAAAAAACACCGGGTGAGGGGGCGGGTTGGATGATTTTTGACCTGAATGTCCTCGGCGTCTGGTTGGTTGAAAACTACCGCACGCAGTTCACCAAAGAAATCAATGCGGGGGGCATTGACGCTCTGATCGCCAGCTTGGCAGCGCGCAACAAGACCAACGCCAAGGCTTCTTGAACGCCATCGACATGACAAGCCTGACATTGCCCGACACCTTGTTTCATGAACAGGCGGATGCCTGCCTGGCGCAGTGGGTGAGGCAATTGGCGCTCGAAAACGCGTCAAATGTCGAAGTGGATGCTTCGGCGCTGGTGGAGTTTGATTCGTCGGCTTTGGCGGTCTTGTTGGGCTTGCGGCGCGTCGTTGTGGCCCAAAAAGGCGCACTGCAAGTGAATGGCATGCCTCCCCGCTTGCGCCAACTGGCCAGCTTGTACGGCGTGCTTGAGCTGCTTTCGCCGTCCTGAACGTCCTATTTCAGGGGCTTTTTGCCTTGATTGACCTGCCTCTGCCGAGTGTCTGCAGGCCAGCACTTAAAATAGCCTTCTTCCATGTCTGCGCTCTCTTTTCAATCCGTCTCCAAAAGCTACCCTGCCAAACAGGCTGGCGCAGCCGCGTTCAAAGCACTTGACCAAGTGAGTTTCGAGGTTCAAGAGGGCGAGTTTTTCGGCCTCCTGGGGCCAAACGGCGCAGGTAAAACCACCTTGATCAGCACCTTGGCGGGCCTGTCCCGCGCCACGCATGGCCGTGTGTTGGTTCATGGCCACGATGTACAAACCGACTACGCCGCCGCACGCCACCTGTTGGGTGTGGTGCCGCAAGAGCTGGTGTTTGACCCGTTTTTCACGGTCCGTGAATCCTTGCGCATTCAGTCGGGCTATTTCGGGGTCAAGAAAAACGACGCCTGGATCGACGAGTTGCTGGACAGCTTGGGCTTGACCGATAAAGCCAACGCCAACATGCGCCAGCTGTCTGGCGGCATGAAACGCCGCGTGCTGGTTGCGCAGGCTTTGGTGCACAAGCCCCGCGTGATCGTGCTCGACGAGCCCACCGCTGGAGTCGATGTGGAGTTGCGCCAGACCTTGTGGGCCTTCATTGCCAAGCTCAACAAGCAAGGCCACACCGTTTTGCTGACCACCCACTACCTGGAAGAAGCCGAGGCCCTGTGTGGTCGCATTGCCATGCTCAAGCGTGGGCAGTTGCTGGCTTTGGAGCGCACTTCAGACCTGCTTCGTTCGGCCACCAGCCAGGTGCTGCGCTTCAAACTCGATGGCGAGCTGCCATCCAGTGTGGCGGCGTTCGCTCGGGTTACGGGGCGCATTGTCCAATTGCCTGTGCACAACGCGGTGGAGATCGAAAACCATTTGGCCACCATCCGCACTTCGGGTCTGGTGGCTGAAGATGTAGAGATTCGACAGGCCGACCTGGAGGATGTGTTCCTTGAGGTCATGAACCGCAAGCAACCCCAAACGGGAGCTGTGGCATGACCGGTTGGCAAACACTGCTCTACAAGGAGGTTCTGCGGTTTTGGAAAGTCGCTTTCCAGACGGTGGCAGCTCCCGTGCTCACCTCGGTGCTTTACATGCTCATCTTTGGCCATGTGCTGGAAGACCATGTCAAGGTTTATGACCAGGTGAGCTACACCTCATTTTTGTTGCCGGGCCTGATCATGATGGGCGTGTTGCAAAACGCCTTTGCCAACAGCTCTTCCAGTCTGGTGCAAAGCAAAATCATGGGCAACATTGTGTTTTTGTTGCTCACGCCTTTGTCGCACCGCAGCTGGTTTGTGGCCTATGTGGGCTCGTCTGTGGTGCGTGGTTTGGCGGTGGGTTTGGGCGTGTTTGTCATCACGGGCTGGATGGTCAACATCAGCTTTGTCTACCCGCTTTGGATTTTGGCCTTTGCTGTCATGGGCGCAGCCATGATGGGGGCACTGGGTGTGATTGCCGGTTTGTGGGCTGAAAAGTTCGACCAAATGGCCGCCTTTCAGAACTTCATCATCATGCCGATGACCTTTTTGTCGGGTGTTTTTTATTCCATCCATTCGCTGCCGCCTTTCTGGCAGAAGCTCAGTCATTTGAACCCGTTTTTTTACATGATTGACGGTTTCCGCTATGGCTTTTTTGGTCAAAGCGATGTCTCTCCCTGGATCAGTTTGGCCGTGGTGGGCACAGCTTTGGCGCTCATCAGCAGTCTGACTCTTTACCTTTTGCGCACCGGCTACAAAATCCGGAGCTGAACCCCCATGAACGCAGAGCAACTTCAAGCCATCATCGCCGCAGGCCTCGACTGCACCCACCTCACTGTGGAGGGGGATGGTCGCCATTGGAGTGCCGTGGTGGTGTCCGAAGCGTTCACCGGCATGCGTTCCATCGCTCGCCACCAAAGGGTTTACGCCACATTGGGTCAGAAAATGCACACCGATGAGGTACATGCCTTGTCCATGAAAACCTACACACCTGCCGAGTGGGCCGCGCAAGCGAACTGAAGCCCAACTTTGATCTCCCGCCAAAACGCACACTGAGCTGACCCATGGATAAACTGAAAATTCGCGGCGGCAAGCGCCTGCAAGGCACACTCGATGTCGCAGGTGCCAAAAACGCAGCCTTGCCCGAACTGTGTGCGGCTTTGCTGAGCGCAGAGCCCGTGACCCTGCACAATGTGCCCCGTCTACAAGACGTGTCGACCATGCTCAAGCTGATCCGCAACATGGGTGTGACGGCCGAGCATCATGAAGACGGTCGCGTCACGCTGAATG
Organism: Limnohabitans sp.; assembly: GCA_017986605.1. Taxonomy (GTDB): domain Bacteria; phylum Pseudomonadota; class Gammaproteobacteria; order Burkholderiales; family Burkholderiaceae_C; genus Limnohabitans_A. The sequence goes on along the minus strand of JAGNVG010000106.1, from coordinate 1,596 downwards.
CGGGTGGACTGAACAACCCTGAAGCGCCTTATGAGCTGGTGAAAACCATGCGCGCCTCGGTGCTGGCACTGGGTCCTTTGCTGGCCCGCTTTGGCCAAGCCAAAGTCTCGCTGCCCGGTGGATGCGCCATCGGTTCGCGTCCAGTCGACCAGCACATCAAGGGCCTGCAAGCCATGGGTGCTGAGATCACGGTGGATCACGGTTACATGCTGGCCAGTTTGCCAGTCGGCCGCACACGCCTCAAAGGTGCCCACATCACCACCGACATGGTGACTGTGACGGGTACTGAAAACTTCATGATGGCGGCAGCCCTGGCAGAAGGCGAGACGGTGCTCGAAAATGCCGCGCAAGAACCCGAAATTGGTGATTTGGCCGAAATGCTCATCAAGATGGGTGCAAAGATCGAAGGCCACGGCACACGCCGCATCCGCATCCAAGGCGTGGAGCGCTTGCATGGTGGCGAACATCAGGTGGTGGCTGACCGCATTGAAGCAGGTACTTTCCTTTGTGCTGTTGCGGCGACAGGCGGCGACGTGGTGTTGCGCCATGGTCGTGCAGACCACCTGGAGGTGGTCATCGAGAAGCTGCGCGATGCCGGTGCCATCATTGAGGCCGGTGAGGGGTTCATCCGCGTCAAGGCCGATGGCCGCATGAAAGCGCAAAGCTTTCGCACCACCGAATACCCGGGCTTCCCGACCGATATGCAGGCCCAGTTCATGGCGCTCAACTGTATTTCTCAAGGCGCGAGCAAGGTGACCGAAACCATTTTTGAAAACCGTTTCATGCACGTCAACGAGCTGGTGCGCCTGGGTGCGCACATTCAGATCGACGGCAAGGTGTCAGTGATCGAGGGGGTTGAAAAATTGTCTGGCGCGATTGTCATGGCCACAGATCTGCGCGCATCAGCCAGTCTGGTGATTGCAGGCTTGGTCGCCGAGGGCGAAACCATCGTGGATCGCATTTACCACCTAGACCGCGGCTATGACCGTATGGAACTGAAACTGCGCGGCCTGGGGGCCGACATTGAAAGAGTGAAATGATCACGCTGGCCCTGTCCAAAGGACGCATCTTTGACGAAACCCTGCCGCTGCTCCAAGCTGCCGGCATCGAGGTGCTCGAAGATCCCGAAAAATCCCGCAAGCTGATTTTGCCGACCAACCAGCCCAATGTGCGCGTGGTGCTGGTGCGTGCCAGCGATGTGCCCACCTATGTGGAATACGGTGGCGCCGACTTGGGTGTGACGGGCCTCGACACTTTGATTGAGCACGGTGGTCAAGGCCTGTACCAGCCGCTGGATCTGAACATCGCCAAATGTCGTATGAGTGTGGCGGTGCGAGCCGATGACGACTACGCGGCGCTGGTGCGCACCGGAGCGCGTCTGAAAGTGGCCACCAAATACACCGCGATTGCGCGCGAATTTTTTGCCACCAAAGGTGTGCACGTCGACCTGATCAAGCTCTACGGCAGCATGGAGCTGGCACCGCTGACAGGCTTGGCTGATGCCATCGTCGATTTGGTGTCGACGGGCAACACGCTCAAGGCCAACCATTTGGTCGAGGTCGAACGCATCATGGACATCAGCTCGCGTCTGGTCGT
>JAGNVG010000105.1 GCA_017986605.1 Limnohabitans sp. | reverse complement strand
GCGGAATCGGGGATCACGATGCCCGAAGCTGTTTTGGTTTCGCTTTCGATACGCTTGACGATCACGCGATCGCCCAAAGGACGCAGTTTCATGGAATCTCCTGGATTTGAAACAAGGGTTAAAAACAAAAGCACCCAAACAGGTGCAACTGAAATCTGAGGATGGTGCTGTTAGCACTCAACTCCTTCGAGTGCTAATGATAAGGGCATTTGAATTGTTTTCAAGTGCGAGGCACTTTTTACTGGCGGATCGGATCGCGTGTGGCGCTGTCGCTGTTTTGTTCGCTGCCCAATATGTAGCCTTGCACCAGGTGGGGGCTGATGTCGCCGTCAAAAAGCTTGATTTTTTGAGCCAGATGCAAGGGGCTGCTGGAAGGCAGGTGGGCGCTGTTGTAGACCACGATGTGGGCGTTTTGCATCAAGTTGTCTTGCAAATGCAGCGGCGCATTGTGCAGCCATGGAATCCGGGCGTCGATGAAAAAGGTTCCCACAGACTGGTGTATGCCCATCAAATCCAAGGGGTGGGTGATGAGCTTGACATGGTCCCACTGCCCCAATGGGCTCAAGGCGGCGGGCAGGTTGTCGCTGTCGTGCAGGATACAGATCAGTGGTTTGCCGGGGGCCGCTTGCAGGTTGGGAAAGCCTTGTTGTTCGCAATATTGGTGAGCGATGAGGACAGGATTCGGCGATGCCCGCCTTGGGTGACATAGGCTTTGAAAACGCCATTTCCCACCATACGCTGGATGGTCCCTACGGACAGGCTCAACATCTTGGCGGCTTGGCTGGTGCTGAAGTAGGTTTGGTGGATGTGGCTGTTTGTCATCGCGAATTCCTCGGTAAAGCCACATCTATTCAGATTTGAATGTTTGGAGGCTGTTTGAATGTTATGACTCGCCTGTGGGCTTGAGTCAGACGTGAACCGGTAGCGGAGCCGGTAAAAAACAGGTAGTTCCGTCCAGTGCACAGGGCCGTCAAATGGCCATCATTCGGTGCGCAAAGCATTGCTTTGTGCCGTGGTCGGCGCTGTGGGTGCCAGTTCAGGGCAAAATCACCCCCCATGCTGAGTTGGTTCCGCTTCTTTTCCCGTTGGCCTTTGTGGTCCTTGCACGCGCTGGGCAGTGTGGGCGGCTGGCTGGCCTGGTGTTTTTCAGGCCGCTACAGACACCGGTTTCAAGACAATGTGCGTCGGGCGGGGCTGGGTTGGCGTGCTGTGCTGGGGGCCGTTGGGCAGGCTGGGCGCATGTCGGCAGAGTTGCCGCGTTTGTGGTTAGGTCGCACCCCCCGTCTGGAGTGGGCAGATGACCGCGCTGCGGTGGAGGCTTATGCCAGCGGTCAAGGCGTGTTGTTTTTGACGCCGCACATGGGGTGTTTTGAGATCACTGCTCAGGCATTGGCCTTGCGGTTTTCTGCGCAACATGGACCTTTGACTGTCTTGTACCGCCCCGCTCGCCACGCTGGTTTGGGAGAGGTCATGGCCTTGGCCCGGCAGCGCCCGGGGCTGGAAGCAGTGCCCACCACCTTGGCGGGGGTCAGGCAAATGATCAAGGCCTTGCGTTCGGGACGTGCGGTGGGATTGCTGCCTGATCAGGTGCCCCCCGAGGGCATGGGGCAGTGGGCACCTTTTTTTGGGCAGCCGGCCTACACCATGACCTTGGCTGCACGCTTGGCTTTGCAAACGGGCGCTCGCGTGGTGCTGATCTGGGGTGAGCGTTTGTCCTGGGGGCGCGGTTATCGCCTGCACACCCAGCCGCTGGGCCACGACTTGTCAGACGATCTGGACACCGCCGTGGTGCAGATCAACCAAGCCATGGAGTCGATGATCTTGCAGTGTCCATCGCAGTACATCTGGGGCTATGCCCGTTATAAAACCCCCCGACCTGCGTCGATCTAAGCGCTTAAAACCATGGTGAATTTGTTGATCGCTGTCATGCGCTTGTTTGCGCGTTTGCCTTTGTCGTGGGTGAGGACTCTGGGGACGGGTCTGGGTTGGCTCTTGTGGCATTTGGCGCGTCAACGCCGGCACATTGTCCGTGTCAATTTGCGATGCAGCCTGCCTGAGTTGACCGAAGCACAACGAGAAGTCCTCGCTTACCGCCATTTTTTGGCCTTTGGGCAATCGGTGCTGGATCGTTCATGGTTGTGGGATGCCCCAGAGGCAGTGGCGCGTGGCCGACTGCGGTATGTGGGCGATTTGGCCGCATTGACCGAGCCAGGGCCGCTGGTGATTTTTGCCCCCCATTTTGTCGGGCTTGATGCGGGAGGCTTGGCTGTGGCTTGGTCTGTGCCGCGCCATGTGGCGTTCATTTTTGTCAAGCAGTCCAATGCCAAGGTGGAAGCCTGGGTGAGGCAAGGCCGTGAGCGTTCGGGCAACACACGTCCGTATTTCCGTCACGAGGGCGTGCGGCAGATCCTGGCGGGATTGAAGAAAGGCGAGCCTTTGCATTTGTCACCCGACATGGATTTTGGGCGGAGCGAGTCGATTTTTGTCCCTTTCATGGGCGTCGAGAAGGCGGCCACTGTCCCTTCCTTGTCCCGTTTTTCAAGGGTTGGGGGTGCGCGTGTCGTGCCGGTGGTCACCCGCATGACGCCGCAGGGCTATGACATTGAGATTCACGCGCCGTTGGTCGATTTTCCAAGCGCTGATCTGGCACAAGACACGGCCCGAATGAACGCCTTGCTGGCCGATTGGGTGCGCACCATGCCCGAACAGTATTACTGGGTGCACAAGCGCTTCAAGACCCGGCCTGAAGGTGAGCCTGGCGTTTACTGAGCTGGTGGCGTCAGAAAGGCGGTGATCTCGCGGATCACGCGCCCAGGTTTCTCATGCACCACCCAGTGGGTGGCTTTGGCAATGGGCACCAGTTTCAGATCGGGCACATGCTGCGCCAGGCTCTCGGTCAGGCAGGGCAACAAAGCGACGTCGTCTTGCGCCCAGAGCACCAGTGTCGGCATGCCGATGTGCAAGGCCTCTGGCGGGATCTGAACCGCCGATGCGCCCGGGTCCTCTGCTGTGGCGGGACGCAGGGGCGATGCCCGGTAATAGTTGAGCCCGCCTTGCAGGCCGTGTCGCCAGACTTGACGGTAGCGTTCTTTGACTTCGGGAGTGAGCCAGCGGGCAGGTTCACGGGTGCGGGTCGCCAGAGGCTGCGCGAGCGAGGGAGCTTCGCTGCCTTGTCCGTCCAGGAAACTCAGTAGACGCTCAAAGCCGTTGGCGGCCAGTTGCTCTGCCGCGTCGGATTGCACCAAAAAGTTCATGTAAGCACTGGCGGCTTGTTGCGCTGGGTGGTTTTGCAGCGCATTGAGGAAGGGGCCAGGGTGCGGCGAGTTGACGATGACCAGTTGCCGCAGGCGATCAGGGTGCTGGTTGGCCAAGCTCCAAGCCACAGCGCCCCCCCAGTCATGAGCCACCAATGCCGCCAAGGGGGCTTCGCCTGACTCCAGTGCGATCAGGGCGAGGATGTCTTGTACCAAATGTTTTGCTCGGTAAGCCTTGACATCGTCTGGTGCGCTTGAGCGCTCATAGCCGCGCAAATTGGGGGCCACACAGCGGTATGCGCCGTTCTCAGCTTGGGCAAAATGGGCCAGCAATAGGTCCCAGACCCAAGCGGCCTCAGGGAAACCGTGCAGGAACATCAGCACGGGTCGCCCTTTGTCGCCACATGCGCGGCAGCTCAGGGTGATGCCGTGAGGCAGATCTTGCTGCCAAGTTTCGATGGCGGGAGGAGCGTTTTGCACGGGCGGATCACTTCTTGTAAGGCGGTGATCCGGTGCCTTCAACGGCTCAGGCTCACTCGTCCAGGGCTTCGGGTTCTTCTTTGGGTGGTTCGACAGAAACGGGGGCTGCTGCGGTGCCTTCGGCCGGGTGGGTCCAGTCCCACAGCAGCTTGGCCACCTCGTCCACGCCTTGCTTTTTCAAGGCAGAAAAGAGTTTCACCTCCCCTCCGCCAGCTTGCAGTCGCGCAATCGACAAGGCTTTGGCCTGCTCGGCGCGGGTCAGTTTGTCGGCCTTGGTCAGGATGATCAAAAACTTCAAGCCTTCCTCGACCCGGGGGCGGATCACTTCGAGCAGGATGTCGTCGAGCTCAGTCAAGCCGTGGCGTGGGTCGCACATCATCACAATGCCCTTGAGGTTTTCGCGACTGACCAGGTAATTGGCCATGACTTGCTGCCAACGCAGTTTGTCCATCTTGGCCACAGCGGCATAGCCGTAGCCAGGCAAGTCAGCCAGCACGGCGTCGGTGATGCCTTGTTTGCCCAGCGCAAACAGGTTGATGTGCTGGGTGCGGCCGGGTTTTTTGGAGGCAAAGGCCAGCTGCTTCTTTTGCGTGAGGGTGTTGATGCAGGTGGATTTGCCCGCATTGGAGCGGCCCACAAAAGCGATTTCAGGGGTGTCCATCGCGGGCAAATGGTGCAGTTGCGCGGCGGTGGTCAAAAAGCGGGCGGTGTGCATCCAGCCCATGGGCGTCACCACAGCAGGAGTGGTGGGCGCGGGTTTGGGCGAAGGGGGGGAAACGCGGGGGCTGGAGCTCATAAATCAGGGGGGCCTTGGGTCGTCAGGAAACTGACGAAGGCCTCATTGTAGAATCCTTGGGTTTTGCGCCCATTCTTCCGACTCTTTGGACGACGCTCATGAAGTCAATTGCCTCTTTTCTGATCTCTGCAACCCTGTCCGCCTTCGTGGCCGGTTCTGCACTGGCCAACCCTGCCGCTGCGCCCGCAGCCGCCAAGCCTGATCTGGCCAAAGGCGAAGCCGCATTTGCCATGTGTGTGGCCTGCCACGCTTCTGACGGCAACTCCACCACGCCGGTCAACCCCAAGCTGTCGCAGCAACACCCTGAGTACTTGGTCAAGCAATTGCAGGAATTCAAATCGGGCAAACGCGCCAATGCCGTGATGAGCGGCATGGTGGCTGCCTTGAGTGATGACGATATGCGCAACATCAGCTACTGGTTGGCTTCCAAGCAGGCCAAGCCCGGTTTTGCTAAGGAAAAAGACACGGTGGCCTTGGGTGAGCGCATTTACCGTGGTGGCATTCCAGACCGCCAGATCGCCGCTTGCGCCAGCTGCCACTCGCCCAATGGCGCTGGCATTCCATCGCAATATCCGCGTGTGTCGGGTCAACATGCCGACTACACCGCTGCTCAGTTGGTCCAGTTCCGTGATGGCGTTCGCAAGAACAGCATCCAGATGACCCAAGTGGCTGCCAAGATGAACGACCGCGAAATCAAGGCGGTGGCCGATTACATGGCGGGTCTGCGCTGAGCACAACTCAGACCTTGCCCGGGGCTATTCCCTTGGTGCACAGGGTCTTCATTCAGCCATCAGCAGGCTGAGCCACAATCGGGGTTCCGGTTGTAGCGAGATCCATCAAGGCCGGGTAACCGGCCTTTTTTGTTTGTGGCGGGCGAGGCCCGTGTTTGTTTGCCTGAGAGCACTTTTTTCACCATGACGACTGTCACTTCCAGCCCCGAATCTGAGCGTGGCTCACCCCGCTGGCAAGCTTTGCTGGAACTGTTGTCGTCCATGCGGTTTGCGATTTCGTTGTTGACCATCATTTGCATTGCGTCGGTCATCGGCACGGTGCTCAAGCAAAACGAACCCGCTGCGAATTACGTGAACCAATTCGGGCCATTCTGGGCTGAATTCTTTGCGGCTTTGAAACTGAACGCGGTGTACAGCGCTTGGTGGTTCTTGTTGATTCTGGCTTTCCTGGTCTTGAGCACCAGCTTGTGCATTGCCCGCAACACGCCCAAGATTCTGGTCGATCTCAAAACTTACAAAGAAAACATCCGTGAGCAAAGTCTCAAGGCCTTTCACCACAAGGCAGAGGGCATGCTGAACGAAGCGCCAGAAGCTGCTGCGAACCGTTTGGGGCAGTTGCTGGCCACGGGTGGTTGGAAGGTGAAGTTGCAATCGCGCGAGACGCCGCAAGGCACGGGCTGGATGCTGGCGGCCAAGGCGGGGGCTGCCAACAAGATCGGTTACATCGCAGCCCACTCGGCCATCGTTCTGGTCTGTGTGGGCGGCTTGCTCGATGGCGATTTGATCGTGCGTGCCCAGATGTGGTTTGGTGGCAAAGCGATTTACAGTGGCGGCGGCCTCATTGCTGATGTGCCCGAAAAACACCGCCTGTCTGAGCGCAATCCGGCTTTCCGTGGCAACTTGATGGTGGCCGAAGACACGGCATCGAGTACCGCCATCCTGAGTCAGTCCAGTGGCATCCTGTTGCAGGAATTGCCTTTTTCGATTGAACTCAAAAAGTTCATCGTCGAGTATTACTCGACCGGTATGCCCAAAGTATTTGCCAGCGATATCGTGATCCACGATAAAGCCACAGGCGAAAAAATGGCAGCTCGCACGGAAGTCAACCACCCGGTCAATTACAAAGGTGTTGAGATTTACCAATCGAGTTTTGATGATGGTGGCTCCAGCGTCAAGCTGCAGGCTGTTCCCATGACCGCGGCCACCCGACCTTTCGAGGTCGATGGCACGATTGGCGGCAGCACCGAATTGAGCAACGGCGCAGAGAAAATGACGCTGGAGTTCACGGGGCTTCGTGTGATCAACGTCGAGAACATGTCAGGCAATGGCGCTCAGGGGCAAGGTGTGGATGTGCGTAAAGTCGATTTGCGCAGCGCCATTGACCAGCGCTTGGGCGCTGGTCACAAGACCACCCAAACCAAAGAGCTGCGCAATGTGGGCCCGAGCGTGAGTTACAAACTGCGCGATGCGGCCGGTCAAGCTCGTGAATACAACAATTACATGTTGCCCGTGGATGCGGGTGATGGCGTGCCCGTCTTCTTGTTGGGCATGCGCGAGAACCCCAGTGAACCCTACCGGTATTTGAGACCCCCGGCCGATGAGGACGGCAGCTTGGACGGTTTTGTGCGTTTGCGTGCCGCCTTGGCCGATCCTGTTTTGCGCGAACGTGCGGTGCAACGCTACGCCCGTAAAGCGGTGGATCCGAAGCGTCCGGAGTTGACGCAGCAGTTGGCAGGTTCGGCTGTCCGAGCTTTGGGTTTGTTTGCTGGACAGGAAGAAATCAAAGGCAAAAAAGTGGCCGGTTTGCAAGCCTTGGCGGACTTTTTGGAGGCCAATGTGCCTGACGCTGAACGCGCCCGTGCTGGAGAGATGTTTGTGCGCATTTTGAATGGGGCCCTGTTGGAGTTGGACGCTGCTGCACGAGAGCAAGCCGGGGCCAAGCCATTGCCCGCCGAGAAGGTCCAGGGTTTCATGTCTCAATCGGTGCTTGCGCTGTCCGATGCGCCGTTTTATCCCGCCCCCATGACCTTTTTGTTGAAAGACTTCAAACAGGTTCAGGCTAGCGTGTTCCAGGTGGCCAGAGCCCCGGGCAAAAATGTGGTTTATCTGGGCTGTTTCTTCCTGATTTTGGGCGTTTTTGCGATGCTCTATGTTCGTGAACGTCGTTTATGGGTCTGGCTCTCGCCGCAGGGTGATGGCGCCCAAGCCACGATGGCGCTGTCATCCAATCGCAAGACCTTGGATGTGGACCGTGAATTTGACCAACTGACCGCCCGCTTGCTGGGCCGTCCCGAGAAAACCGCATGACTAAAACTGTGACTTTGAACCCCGGCTATTTCTCTCGCCGCAGCGCGCTCGATTGGGGCTTTGCCTTGTTGGCGGTGCTGGGCATGGTTTTCGCATTCAGCCGTTACAGCCAGGCGATGGATGTTTACGAGCAAGGCATTTTGGTAGCCAGCGTGCCGGCTGCGGTGGCCTTGGCTTGGTTTTGGCGTCCCATGCGCACCCTGATGCTGGTTGTCGCCGGATTGTCCTTGTTTGCCATCAACGCTTACCAAGGTGATTTGGCGCGCGCTGAGCAGGTGTTTTGGTTGAAGTATTTCCTGTCCAGTCAATCTGCCATTTTGTGGATGAGCATGGTGTTTTTCATCAGCACCGTCTTTTATTGGGCGGGCATGTTCATTCGCGGGCAGGGTGACAACCTAGAAGCCTTGGGCAGCCGCATGGCTTGGGTCGGCGTGGCGTTGGCCTTGATCGGCACCATGGTGCGCTGGTACGAGAGCTATTTGATCGGTCCTGATGTGGGGCATATCCCGGTCAGCAACCTTTACGAAGTTTTCGTGATGTTTTGCTGGATGACGGCAGGCTTTTACTTGTACTACGAAGACCATTACCGCACCCGCACCATGGGGGCGTTTGTGATGCTGGTGGTCAGTGCGGCGGTGGGCTTTTTGCTCTGGTACACCTTGGTGCGTGAGGCGCATGCCATTCAGCCGCTGGTTCCTGCGCTCAAAAGCTGGTGGATGAAGCTGCACGTGCCAGCCAACTTCATTGGTTATGGCAC
>JAGNVG010000104.1:2924-8410 GCA_017986605.1 Limnohabitans sp. | reverse complement strand
ATCATCGACTTGGGCGCCGAGGCGGGGCCGGAGCACATCGCCATGGGGCCAGACGGCAAGCTTTACACCACGGTGGCGAGTGGGCGTATCTTACGCATGCAGCCCGATGGCACTCAGCAGGAAGTCTTTGCCCAAACGGGTGGCCGGGTGCTGGGCTTTGACTTTGACGCCAAAGGCCATTTGATTGCAGCTGACGCTGTCAAAGGCCTGCTGTCCATCGCGCCTGACAAATCCATCAAGCTGTTGACCGACAAGGTCGATGTGAACGGTCAGCCTGACCCGATCCGTTATGCCGATGCCGTGGTGGTGGCCCAAAACGGCAAGATGTACTTGAGCGACGCCTCCACCCGTTTTGCGCCCAAGGACTGGGGTGGCACCTTCGAGGCCAGCGTGCTCGATATCCTCGAGCAGGCGGCCACAGGCCGCGTTCTGGAGTTCGACCCTCTCAGCGGCCAAACCCGTGTCGTCGCACGTGGTTTGAGCTTCGCCAATGGTGTGGCGCTGAGTCAGGATGAAAGGCATTTGTTTGTGAATGAAACGGGCAAATACCGTGTTTGGAAGATCGACGTCAACGCCCAAGGTGTGGACGTCACAAACGGTGGCGACCAGGCTCGCGTGCTGTTCGACAACCTGCCGGGCTACCCCGATAACCTGATGCGCGGGCGGGACGGCAAGATTTGGCTGGGCTTTGCCAAGCCGCGCAACGCGACCATCGACAAATTGGCGCAAAAACCGTTCATGCGCAAGGTGACGCTGCGCCTGCCTCGCGCGCTGTGGCCCATCCCCAAGGCTTACGGCCATGTGATGGCATTCACTGAAGACGGCAAAGTGGTGAACGACCTGCAAGACCCGAGCGGCCAATACCCAGAGACCACGGGCGTGACCGAGACGGCAGAGCGTCTCTATATCCAGAGCTTGCACGCCAAAGGACTGGGCTGGTTACCGCGTTAAGGCGTTTGGATCAGCCGCGTGTGTAGGTGAGCATGCGCCCCTTGTAGGCGGCCACCTCATCGTGTGCGACTTGGTCCAACACTTGTTCATGCATGGCAAAGCCAGCGCGTGCCATGTGCTTGTGAAATGCAGCGCGGTTGCCGCGATTGGGGTCCACAACCCAAATCTCTGACGCCACTGCCGCATGGGCGTCAATGAAGCAGGCCAAGGTGCCTTCATCGTCCCGTTCATAAAGAATGTCGCTGCCGACGATCAAGTCAAACAGACCGCTGACGTCAGAGTCCTGAGCCGATGTCAGCACGGGTAAGCCGTCTTCACGCAGGGCGGCCGTGCCCCACAAGCCATGGCAGTAAGGCATGGGCGACAAGCCGTTCAGTCGGGTGTTTTCGTCCAAGAAGGCGCGGGTCAGTGGATGGCAATCACTGGCTGTCACATTGGCTCCACGTCGATGCGCCACCAAGCTGGATAAGCCGAGCCCGCAGCCGATCTCGAGAATTCGCTCACGGGTTACGGGGCGTTGAGCCATGCGCTCGGCCATGCGCTGACCGGATGGCCAAAGCAAACCAAACAAAGGCCACATGGCCGAAGAAATGCCCAAGTTCAAGGCCTCGTCCAAGGGGTCATGGAACTGGTTTTTATCAAGCAGGGAGCGGATCAACAAGTTATCCGCGCCTTGGACCGCGATGGTTTCTTGTTTGGTCAGGTAGCCAAGAGGTGAGGGATGCAAAAAGGCAATCGTTGCAGCGCAAAAACACAATTCCCATGGCGCTGGCTGACTGGACTGTACACCCAGCCACACCCAATGGGTGAACGTGTGTTGTGTGCATCAACACACGGTCAATCGCGGTGATTGGCCGGAACATGGGTGAGGCCCTGACCGTTCATGGTTTCTATGGAAAGCACCTATGTTGAAAAAATCTTGGGCACCTTGTCTGGCCCTGCTCATGACACAAGTTGCCGTTGGCCAGACCATGCCGAGCGCGGGCGCTCAGATGCAACAACTGTTCGTCTTTGTGGAGCAGCGCCTGTAAGTGACAAAAGTGAGTCAAGGCCATGCGTGAAACACTGGCAGCCCAATCACATCGCCTACGGCTGCGCCACCAAGGGCACCTGTTGTGCTGCCGCTGGTCAGGATGGAGCCCCCAATAGCCCCAACGCCTGCACCTATGGCGGTGTTCTTCTCTTGCTGTGTCATGCCAGAACAAGCCGGTAGGAGCAAAGTAGCCACTGCAATGCTGGTTGCTGCGGTGAATCGGGTCATCATTTTGACGTGAGACATAGCGGAACTCCTTGTGTTTAAAGTCGAATGCTTGACAGATGCCTGCGCCACTGCGGCACAGACCGAGCAAGTCAATTCAGCTTAAAAGGACGTTGCCCTGCTGTCGGGCTGTTGGCACACACAGGCCAGGTTGATGCTGGCTTTCTATAAAGGGGTCTGATAACAAAGTTTAGAACGTCGCGTCCTATGAGAAGAGGAAAATTGGGTCAGAAATCCGTTGCCAAAGTATCAAATCGCTGGGCCAAGTAGGGTTGTGTGGCTTGTAAATTCAGGGCTGGCCAGATTCATTCAAATTAGTGACGGTTTAATTTCAGAGCGGACGGCCGAAGTGGATGAACCGATCGGCAGCAGATGACCATTTACTGGCGTTAACACGTAACCACTCTCAAACCTTGAAATTGGTTGTTTGTCTGTGTTGTTACATAGATCGCCAAATTGACGCATACCTCAAAATGCATAGCCAATGGACAAGTTACCCGACACGGTTTGTGGGCTCGTGACGATAGGACTGCGCCTAGCACTACCGACCAAGCTACTTGCATTGAGGCCACCAGATACAGAGATTTCGGGCGTGACTTGGTAGCTCAGATTCAGGCTGGAACTTACATCTCGCAGTCCGGCTGCTGGAGAATACTCTGCATGGCCACTCTGTTGAGATTGCGTTGCGTTGACGCCAAAAAAAGACTTCATGTTTTGCGAGTTGGCCCAGGTAGTTGAAACACCCAGGTCCAATCGCCATTTAGGCGCAATGTCGATGGCATAGTTGGCGCCAAAATTTGCAGTAGCCCCCTGTCCTTCAACACCGGACCCATAGCGCAGCAACGAGGAAAGTCGCCAATGGCGGTCTAGTGCATAACTCAAAAATGCACCGTATTCCACTTTGGCAGCAATGCTGCCCATCCCGGCCAGGGCACCTTTGGCGCTCTCTTTTCGGCCAAGGTCAATGCCCAGTCCCAGACCATATTGAAGCTTCGGATCCTTGGAAAAGTTGTAACCCACACCGCGATTGGTTCCAGCAAACCACCCATTCGCCCATTGGTATTCCAACTCAGGCTTGACGGACGTCCTTGGTGCATCGCTCCCTGAGTAGTCCAGTTTGGACGAAACGGAGAGGCTCACTCTTCCACCCTCCCCAGCGTGATTTGGCCCTTGCAAATCGCCCGCATCCGAAGATTGCGCATAAGCCAGTGATGCACAGCTCAGAGTCAGAAGAAAAAATGAAGTGTTTCTTGATGATAAAAATCGCATTGATGAGTCCCATAAAAAATAGAGAAAAGATAAAAGTTATTTGTCAAAAAGTGTGAGGGGTCTTAGAGCGCCATCACACCCAAGTTCTTTGGAAAAACCAGAAGCAGCCCAAGGCAATAGAAAGATACGAGGTCAAGCGAGTGGCTTTTGCCTGTCCAATAGGTCCGCTCAGTTGCCGAATGACTCGCATCACCAACGCAGCGGCTAATGCCGCGGTAATCTGCCCTAACTCAATGCCCACATTAAAGCCAACCAAACTCACAACCTTGCCCGTGCCATTCACACCCAGGTCGCGCAAAGAACCAGCCAGACCGAGACCATGAATCAAGGCACAGAAAAAGACCAATGACAAACGGACAGCAACCGACCCTGCCCAACGGTGGTGCACTGACCATCGATCAAACACAGCCATACCCACAATGGTGGCGGCAATGGCAGGCTCAACCCAATTGGCGGAGACGGTCAACCCATACCAAGCACAGGCCATCAGCGTCACCGCGTGACCTGCCGTAAAACAAGTGAGCGCCAGCACCACTTGACGAAAGTTCCAAGCTGCAGCGAGCACCACCAACAAGAACAGCAGGTGATCCGCACCCGAAAGCACATGAAAACTGCCGAGCCATATTTGTTGGGCAAAGCTGACCCAGGCCGAGGGCAATACAGCCCCTTGCGGGTGTTCGGGCGTCAGTGTGATGAGCTGGGATTGCGCACCCTGTGTGACTGCAATTTGCTCAGTTTGTTCCTCTGCTTTTGGGCCAAACAACCGCAATGTAAGTTTGAGGTTGGTAGCTTGCGTTGGAACAGCAAAACGCCCTAATACCACCACTTGGGCGGAGGGGGCCGAAGGCGTGATGTCATGCGTTGCCGTGTTGAGCATGATGCCTTCAAGTGCACTGCGTCCCTGGTCACTTTCGAGTGAAACACCTTGCTTGATCTGCGACTCAATCATTGCTGCATGGGCACGCAGTTCGTTGATTGAAAGCAGGCCGTCGTGATCGTCATCGAATCCTGACAATGAAGAAACGGGCAGCGACAGCACCATGTATGCCCCGTTCCCCACGATATTCAAGGTGCCCCGCTGTGACATCACCAGATGAGCGTGGGCTGCCGACATGACAGCGCCTGCCAGCAGGCATGCCAGCAGCCATGGGTGCATGCGTTTCACAGTTTTCCTTTGACGCAGCGCTGCAGGTGGGGGAAGGTGTCGGTGGCGTAGTAGTGGTAGATGCCGTTGGGAAACTCGGGCGTCACGCCGGTACGACCATTGCATTCATCCAAATCACCTAAACCGGCTACGTATTCATAGTCTTGAGTGAAGGTGCCCATCGCATAGGTCGCGGTCGTGGCTGGTCGCTTGACATCAGGCGTCGTTTTTGTCCGGTAGCTGGATGCAACCACCTTGACCGCAGAGCTTGCGTCAGTCGCCACCGTGTAGCCATAGCGTGCATAGATCGGGAAACCATCAGCCGCCCAACCAATAAGGGTCATGACATTGTTTCCGTTGCTCAACTTGGTCACCAAGCCTTCTGGAATACCGTGATAGTGATACATCCCGTTGGGCTGCACATGGGCATTATTGGTGTCTGTACCCCACCTGAAGAAAGTTTGCCCCAATGCTTCCAGACTCCACGAACCCACCGACTGGCCGCCTTGTTGACAAGTTCCTGCGTCATTGCAAGTCCCTGCTGTGCCGGGGTCAAAGGCAATGCCATTCAGTGCAACTCCAGGCTTATTCATCGCTCCGACACGAGGCGTGACGACCGATGTCACAGTAGGTGTCACGGTCATTGAGGCCGAAATGTTTTGCGCAGCAATGGTGTTGGGGTTGTCGTTGTTGGGGAATGTACCCACAGCGTGATCAGGTAGGCCATTGGCTGTGAGCGAACGCAATGTGCTGCTGCAAGACCAGGCAGCCGTCGCAGTGGCATTGACCGATGCAGAGCCATTGAACGCACTGGTGACGTAGTTGCAAAGTACGTCGGCCGTGCTGGTGGCGTTGGTGCTGGTG
>JAGNVG010000104.1:0-2824 GCA_017986605.1 Limnohabitans sp. | reverse complement strand
GTGGTCGCGGTGGCGTCATCACCACCTCCGCATGCAGTTAAGCCTAGCCCGACCCAAACGGTGATAACGAGCCCGAAAGCGTGTGGCCTGCGTAGGCTTTCAGAAATATTTTTAAGTGCGTTCATTTTTTGATGCGATGGTTGTGATGATTGAGGCTAAAGAAGTCAGCGTCTATTGCGGTTGAGCACAGGTGAGCCCCTTCCTTTGAGAGGGATGAGGTCAGCGTTTTTGAATCCTTCATTTACGGTTTGGAGGTATTGGGATGACGGGTGGGGGTGTCTTTGGGCTTACATGCCAGAGGCTTGCCTTCTGGTGCCCAGCAAGTTCCATTCACTGTTCCGTGAGGCGATGAAAAGCTGCAATCGAGCCCACTGCTTGCCGACTTGCATGCGTGCAGGGACTCAGCCGGTGGTTGTCGTGGGCCGGCTGATGCATCGGCTGTCTGAGCAGAAAGACCGCAGCACGCAGTTAAGGCTCCGGTACAAACCGTCATGGCGAGTGCACGACTGAAGGTAAAGGTAGAGGTGTTGTGTGCTTTCATGCATTCACTCCGGTTGTTGTGGCAGGCATCTGCGCTACCGGGAGTGAATTGTCAAAAAAAAATGTGGTGAAAATATGGGCAAAAACTCACAATCTCTTCACAATTTCGGAGCCCAATAGCAGGCTATGCGAATTCGACTTGTACATACGCAGACAATCTTGCTGCTCTCCGCTGTACTCATGGCTGTGCTGGCCATGGGCGCACTCAGTGCTTGGAACTTGCGAAACGGTTTTTCAGACTATCTGGCCACCAGGGACGTGGCGAGGCTGGAACAATTTGCACTACTTGTTTCAGAGAATGTGGAGCGGGCGGGTGGTATTGCTTCACTAGAAGCTACGGGAGTGGGCTTGCAGGGACTTTTTGAGGAGTTTGGGCGAGGACAAGGATTGCCTCCGATGAGGGGATTTCGCGATGCCTTTCAATCCTCAGAGGACCGTGGGTTCTTCAAACGACCAGCACCACCGCCGCGCCCCATAGACAGCATTGATGCATTTAAAGACCGTGTCGCCATCTATGATCTGAATGGTCAAGCAAGACTTGGCAGGGCGCTGCCACAAGATGCTCTCGAAACGGTTGACCGACCTGTGCGCATCGGCGATCAAGTGGTTGCCGTCGTGCGGATGATGAAACTAAAGCCTGTGCCTACGCATGTTGAAATGCGATTTTTAAATGTGCAGTACCAGAGCATCATTGCCGTTGCGTGCGTTTTACTTTTGATCGCGCTGATAGGAGCGTTCTGGATTTCCAAACATTGGGTGCGTCCATTGATCGCCGTGCAGTCGGCTACCGAAAAAATTGCGCAAGGCGATTTTGATACCCACTTAAACGTCACGCGTAGCGATGAAATTGGTGACGCCATGCGCAACATCAACCAGATGGCTGCTGGCTTGAAAAAACTTGAGGGTGCAAGGCGTCAGTGGATTGCAGACATGTCTCATGAACTGCGCACGCCATTGACAGTGCTGCGCGGTGAGATTGACGCGCTCATCGACGGGATCACCCCGCTGAGTCCCAAAGCCATGCT
This sequence comes from Limnohabitans sp., assembly GCA_017986605.1. Taxonomy (GTDB): domain Bacteria; phylum Pseudomonadota; class Gammaproteobacteria; order Burkholderiales; family Burkholderiaceae_C; genus Limnohabitans_A. The sequence continues at coordinate 1,259 of JAGNVG010000104.1, read as the reverse complement.
TTCATTGCGAGAAGAAGTATTACAACTCAATGCGTTGGTTGATGACCTGCATTTGTTGGCCATATCTGATCTCAAGGCGCTGCCTTGTTACTTTGAAGAAGTTGATGCGGCTTGCTTACTTGAAGGCATTGTTCAGCGTTTTTCTTTGCGGGCCTCGCAACTGAGCCTGACGCTGACGTTGGACCTTGATTCTTGGACTCCCATGATGGTGCGCTGGGATGCCAGACGCTTGGAGCAGCTGGTGGGGAATTTGCTGGACAACAGCTTGCGCTACACCGATGCCCCTGGGCATGTGCAGGTCAGACTTCGCAGCAGCGATGAGAACAAAGTGGTGATAGAGGTAGAAGACACTGCACCTGCCGTGTCTGAAAATGACTTGCTTCGTATTTTCGAGCCTTTATACCGAGCCGATGCTGCCCGTGGGCGCTCAACCGGAGGCAGTGGACTTGGGCTTGCCATTTGTGAGCAAATTGTCAAAGCACACCACGGAGTGATTCGCGCTGAGGCATCCGTGCTGGGCGGTGTTCTTTTTCACCTTGAATTGCCGCGTTTTGGCGATGAAGAAACATGATCGACATCACGACACAACGGGTGCTGGTCGTTGAAGACGACCGCAAGATATCTGACCTTCTACAGAACTACCTTCGTGCCAGTGGTTATGTGGCCGATGCTGTGTACGATGGTCGCGATGCATTGAGGCAGATTGCGCGTCAAGCACCCGATGCCGTGATTCTCGATTGGATGCTGCCAGGCCTGGATGGTGTCAGCGTGTGCAAGCAGGTTCGTGCATTCAGTGATGTCCCTATCTTGATGCTGACCGCGCGCATCGACGAGGTGGATCGGCTTTTGGGCCTCGATATCGGTGCGGATGACTACGTTTGTAAACCCTTTGCACCACGTGAGGTCATTGCCCGTATTCGAGCCCTGTTGCGCCGTGCCGAAGGAAAAGTGAAAACATCCACCAAATCCTGGGTCATCGACGATGCTAGCTTCCGAATCAGCTGGCGTGGTCAATGGCTTCCTCTGACACGCATCGAATTCATGATGTTTCGGCTGCTCTTAGGCCGCCCGGGTCAGGTCTATTCGCGTGATCAGTTGTTGGCGGCTGTGCATGACAGCCAGCACGATATCAGTGACCGAGCCATCGATACCCACATCAAAAACCTGCGCAAAAAGATCCATGCAGTTGACATGGGTCATGATTGCATTGCCTCGGTTTATGGCGTGGGATACCGTTTCGACATGATGGACTGATGACC
>JAGNVG010000103.1:6158-8495 GCA_017986605.1 Limnohabitans sp. | reverse complement strand
CCGGTGGCGATTTTTTCTGCACCCAGCCGCATGGCGTGGTCCAGAAAAGATTTGAACTTGATTTCAGCGTTGCACAGGATGTCCGGGTTGGGTGTGCGCCCGGCTTGGTATTCGCGCAGAAACTCTGAAAAAACGCGGTCTTTGTAGTCGGCCGCGAAATTGACGTGTTCAATCTCAATGCCCAGCACATCGGCCACGGCCGCTGCATCGACAAAGTCAATGTTGGAAGAGCAGTATTCGCTGTCATCGTCATCTTCCCAATTTTTCATGAAGATGCCAATGACGTCATACCCTTGCTGCTTGAGCAAATAGGCGGTGACAGCTGAATCGACGCCGCCGGACAGGCCGACGACCACGCGAGGGAGTTGGGACATGCTCTGATTATCCTGTGACTGTCAACGATGTCTGTCGGGGTTAAAAATTTATAATACCTAACGGTCAAAATACATGAATACAAACTGCACTTGGTGCCTGCACTTCAGAACCTTCCTGCGTGATGTCGCGCATGGCCTGTTCATCATCACCCACAGTGGTTTGGCCATGGTGGGCTTGACTGCAGCCAGTCTGGTATTGGCTTTGTGGCTGAATCCGCATTGGCTCCGTGTTGCCGAGACGGAAGTTTTCAATTGGCTGCGTGATCGTCAGGTCTTGCTTTCGTGGTTGCCTGAGAACACGGCCGAACGGGCCACTGCCGTTGAACTCAAGGACTTGCCTGCAGACCAAGCTGCTGTGGCTCAATGGCTGGGACAAAAATACCGCATTGCACCTGAGCCGCTGGCCGCCTTGGTGGCGGAGGCGCATGTCTTGTCAAAGAAGCACAAATTTTCTCCGTACCTCATTCTTGGGGTGATGGCGATTGAGTCAGGGTTTCACCCCTATGCGCAAAGCTCGGCGGGTGCCCAAGGCCTGATGCAGGTGATGACCGAAATCCATATTCAGCGTTATGCCCCACACGGTGGACGCCTGGCCGCTTTTGACCCGATCACCAACTTGCGTGTCGGTGCCGATGTTCTGGCTTATTGCATCAGAACCAAGGGGGGTGTGGTGGAAGATGGCTTGCGCTATTACTTGGGCGCTGCTGAGTCCACCGACGATGGGGGTTATGTCGCCAAGGTCTTGTTGGAGCAAGACCGGCTGACTCAGGTGGCCAGTGGGGTCAAGAACGTCCCGACTCAATGAGGTGAGGGCTTGCTTGGCCGGTTTGTGTTTTTAGAACCGGGTGCCGCGTGCAAGCAGGGCGTTGTGCGCGGATTGCCAGGTTTGCTCTGGCGTGATGTGAGATGCGGCTGCTTGCGAGGGGCTGTGCTGATTCACTAAGGGTGAAATGCTGCTGGCGATGGCGGCGTAATTTCGAGGGTGATAGCGATCTGCTGCTTGGAATTGGGCCAAGTCAATCGTTTTGTCTCCCCGCTCTTTTGCAACAGACTCCACCAACTCGCGCGCCTTGGGGTCATAGGGCAAGACCCAAACCCTTTCTTTGGCATTGAGCTCGGTTCGTATGCGTTGCAGGTTCTGGGTGATACGTTCGGGGGTGTAGTACTTGTTGACCGAACTGTTGACAAAATCGTTGGTGCCTACCGAAATGATGGCCAGCTCAGCATTCTTGACACCGGCGTGTTTGTTCAACTGATCCAAAATTTGGGGACTGCTGTGCCCCCCGACGGCGTTGACCGCAAAGCGGCCTTGGCTTTGCGTCAAAAATTTTCGACCTGGTGCGAATTCGGGTGTGATGCCACTTTGCTGGAGCAAGGCGCCACCAAGGCCAACGGCGATGCTGTCACCCACGATGGCGATTTTGGGGCCCGTGCCAGTGGGCGATGAAGCCGTGGGTGCGATTGACGGCGCTTGAAGTGTGGCCCTGCTCGTCATGGCGGTGTTTGTGGTCGCTGCCATGACAGGCTCCTTCGATTTCAAGGCCGATGGGGTGCCAGCAAAATGGACGGCAGAAAAGTTGAGCGTTTGCCCCGTGCGTATCAAGTTGGGGTTGGACAGCGAATTTTTTTGCGCCACGGACATGGCCACTCTGTGGACTTCAGATGGGGTGGCTGTTTGCCCCTGCTCGTGCAGGTATTTTCGCGTCAGACCGATCAGAGTGTCACCCTGCTGCACTTGAACCTGACGGTGGTTCAAGGTGGCTGTTGGCTTGATTTGAGCGAGGGTTTCCCGAAAGTTGCTGCGTGTGACTTGGCCCGAATGCGCCGTTTCAGTCGACGCACGCGCAGGCCGTCCTGCGTCCACCTGGCTCGGCGCAGCAGCTTGAAAGGGCCCAACGGACTTCATCGCAGTAGATTCAAGGTTGTTTCAACAAAAAGATCGGTTTTTCGACACCCGATCAAA
>JAGNVG010000103.1:0-6058 GCA_017986605.1 Limnohabitans sp. | reverse complement strand
TTCAGACAAGGAAATAGCCTGCGTTTTGACCCGTTTGGGCGGGGCATCAGTTTGGCAAGACAGGAATATGCCTATGGATGACGATTATCTGTTTCTGGCTCGAATTCAATATGTCAGTCCCGACTACACTAGCCATCTCTAAAAAATTATCTGGAACAGGGATTGCAAATAAACCCTTGCAACCCATAGAGCAGTGACATGGTTTTCTCAAGCCTGACGTTTCTTTTTTTCTTTCTGCCCGCGTGTCTGATTTGTTATTACGCTTTTCCACAAAGGGCGGTGCGCAATCTGATATTGACGCTGTTCTCGCTTATTTTTTACGCATGGGGTGAGCCGATCTGGGTCAGTTTGTTGATCATTTCCAGCGTGTGGGACTTTTTCAACGGGCTGTTCATTGACCATTACAAAAACAGGAAGACGATCGCTCGCCTAGGGGTGATCAGCTCTTTAACCGTCAATTTGGGCTTGTTGGCCTCTTTTAAGTACGCCGATTTCATTGTGGAAACGGTCAATGCTTTGACTGGGCTGGGCTTCAAGGCCCCGGGTATTTTGCTGCCGATCGGCATTTCTTTTTATACGTTCCAGACCATTTCATACACGATTGATGTGTATCGAGGCGAGGTGCCTGCGCAGAAGAATTTCTTGAACTTCATTCTTTTTGTGGTGTGCTTCCATCAGTTGGTCGCTGGTCCCATCGTGCGCTACTCGCACATCGCCCGTGAGATCGAAGAGCGCGTATTCAGCTTGCCTGATTTCAGCAATGGGGTCACCCGTTTTTGCAAGGGTTTGTTCAAGAAGGTGTTTGTCGCCAATACCGCAGGCGAGTTGTGTTTGCAGTTTTTGGGTCAGGACATGAGCCAAACCACGGTTGCAGGCGAGTGGTTTGGCCTGTTGATGTACAGCTTGCAAATCTATTTTGATTTCTCGGGCTATTCCGATATGGCCATCGGTTTGGGTTGGATGTTTGGCTTCCATTACCACGAGAACTTCAAACACCCCTACACGTCCACCTCCATCACCGACTTCTGGCGTCGCTGGCATATTTCGCTGGGCACATTTTTCCGTGACTATGTTTACATTCCGCTGGGCGGCAATCGGCGCTACCCGATCCGCAATATGTTCATTGTCTGGGGGCTCACGGGCATTTGGCATGGTGCCAGCTGGAACTTCGTGCTGTGGGGTTTGTATTTTGGCGTGCTCCTCTGGATCGAGAAGCGGGTGTTGTTGCGACTGCTCGATGCTTTGCCCAACTTCATCCAACATCTGTATGCGATATTTTTCATTGTTTTGGGCTGGGCCATCTTTTACTTCACGGACCTGAATCGTCTGGGCAGCACACTCAAAGTGTTGTTCGGTATGGCGGATGTGCCGATGTACAGCTTTGAATTGGACACCGCATTTTGGGCCAATGCCTATTGGCTGGTATTTGCCTTGATCATGTGCGCCCCCGTGTATGCGCGTGTGCACGCCGAGCTCAAGCAGCACCTCAATGCGATCAACTACCAGTTGATCGTGGCCGCACAAAATCTGATCTGTTTGGGGGTCAGTGTGGTGCTGCTGGTGGGACAAACCTACAACCCGTTCATTTATTTTCGATTCTGATCATGCAGCACCACCACTCCACACCTTTCATGGACTGGGCACAAACGTTGGTGTTCACCGGTTTGCTGCTGGGCTTAGGCGTCTTTTTTGTCATGGCACCCAAAGATGCTGTTTCTGAAGGTGAAAAACGCAAACTTGCACCGTTGCCACAATGGTCTTGGTCGGCGATCGGTCAAGGCACGTACATGAAGCAGATTGACGACTTTGTTGCAGACAATTTTGTCTTCAGGTATGCCCTGACCGATGTGGCTGGACAAATCAAGCAGCGCAGAGGCTGGGCGCAAGACGACATCCAAGTGTTCTCTGACAAGGGTGCGCATCAAGGCGCCGCGCCAGCGCCTGCAGTCTCACCCCGTCCAGCCCCCGCAGCGGTCACTGCGCACAGCCAGTCGCCGCAGGGCACAAGCGACAGTACAGGGCAGCCCCGTCGATCCGGTGCTTCGGCTGCAAGTTCTGTTGTGGACAGCGCCGCTGCGCCACAGTCAGACGAGGCTCCGTATCAAAATATCGAGTCCGTCATCATTTACAAAAATCGGGCGGTTCAAATGTTCGGGGGCTCTCCCCAAATGGCGGCCCCATTTGCCGCGCTGCTTGGGCGCTATCAGCAGGAGTTGCCTCAGACCACGATCTATTTCATGCCCATTCCGATTGGGGCGGACTATTACTTGCCCACCAAAGTCAACAAAGGAATCATGCGTGAAAAGTTGGTGATAGACCATGCACTGAGCCTGTTGCCGCAGCAGGTGCGCCCTGTGCACGCGTATGAAAAAATCGCGCAGCACACCGCTGAATATGTGTATTTCAATACGGACCATCATTGGACTGGCCTGGGGGCCTACTACGCCTACACCGCTTTTGCCGAGGCGGCTGGTATCACCCCATTGCCGCTAAGTGCCCTGACCAAAAAGGAAATCCCTCATTTCCTCGGAACCCTTTACCATCGCACGCTGTCCCCGGTGCTCAAGAGCAAAGGTGATACGGTGGAGTATTACAAGGTGCCGGTGCAGACATCGGTCAGGTTCTATCCTACGGGTTCACGTCAAGGGCAGCCGACACAACTGTATGCAGAATACGCACGCGGAGCCGGTGCTTATGGCGTGTTTTTAGGGGGTGATTACCCCATGATGAAAATCACCAGCGATGTCAAGAACGGCCGCAAAATTGTGGTCATCAAGGATTCCTACGGGAATGCGTTTGCACCTTACTTGGCATCCCATTACGAAGAGGTTTACGTGCTCGACTACAGGCATTTCAATGGCAACATCAAGACGCTGATTCAGCAGGAAGGCATTCAGGAGTTGTTGTTTGCGCACAATTCATATGTGTTTCTCAGTGCTTACACAGCACAGCGCGAGCGCGGTTTCTTGAGCGCCGCCGCGCCGGTGGCCCGCAAGGCACCGGCCTCTGAGGCGGCGCCATGAAAAGGAACTCTCCCATGTCATGTCTGATCCGGATTTTGCCCCTGCGTGCGGTGCTGACGGTGGCCATTGTCGCTTTGCTGGCGGCGTGTGCGACCGATCAGGCGGAGCCAGTGAAGGCCGCACCGGCGACTGAGATGGTGCCCGCGGTGAACACTGCGCCAGTGCTAAAGCCCTCGCCCGCCGCGTCGACCAAGCCTGCACCTGTGGCTCAAATCCAGCGCAGACCCTCTTTGATAGCTGAGCAAGACGCCTCGTCCAAACCGAGCTTCGCGTGGAAAACCCTGCCAGACCTCATTGGCGTCGAAAAGGCGCAGCTCATGAGCACCTTCGTCACGCCAGAAGTCAACACACTGGAGGCGGCGAATGCGCAGCTCTTGCAACGCCTGAAGAGCAAATGGGAGGGGGCCGCACAGGGCCGTTTCACAGTGCTGCATTTTGGTGACTCCCATGTTCAGGGCGGGCATGGGGCACAAATCTCTCGCCACAAATTACAAGCGCTGGCGGGCAGTGCTGGACGAGGGATGGTATTTCCTTATGCCATCGCCAAAACTTATTCGCAAAACGATTACAAATCGAGTTTCGAAGGCGAGTGGGTGAGCGCCAACAGCATTCAGGTCTACCCCAAACTGCCACTGGGTGTGTCTGGCTTCGTCGCTCGCACGGCCAGTACTCAGGCCGCCTTCACATTGCAGTTCAATCAGCAGTTTGAGCCAGGGACCAAAGTGCTCAAATTCATGTACCGCAGCAGCTCGGCAGCGTACCGATTGCGCATGCAAACGGGTGATTTGTTGTGGGAAAGTGAACTTCAAGGCGATGACGGATCTCAGGGCAGTTCTCGCATGGTTGAGATTTCAGTGCCGCAGCTGTTGGATGTCATCCGCTTTGACATCGTGAATACCGATCCCAAGCCAGAAGATGCTTTCGAGTTGTATGGGTTAAGCATTGAGAACAAGACGCCGGGTGTCACTTATCACAACCTCGGGGTGGGCGGTGCGGCATATGGTGCCTTGCGTTCGCAAGCCTACTTTGAAGCGCAGTCGAGCTTGTTGGCCCCCGATCTTGTGATCTTGGATTGGGGAACCAACGATCTGATTTACAAAAATACAGTGCCTGAGCAGTTGGAGTCCACCATTGTGGAAACCATCCGCAAAGTTCGCGCAGAGCATCCGGATGCCCTGATTGTGTTGACCAGCGTTCAGGACACCTACTTTCGCAAACAGCCCATCACGGCCACTTGGGAATTCGCGCAATTGATCCGTCGTCTTGCCAAGGAAAACGATTGCCTTTTGTATGACTGGTACCGCGTGGCTGGGGGCGCGGATGCCATGCGCACATGGTATGCCTATGGGCTGGCCCAACCTGACCATGTTCACTTAAGTGGCCTGGGTTATGCCATCAAGGGCGATTTGTTGGCTCAGGCGATGCTCAATGCCGTGGCTTGGCGCAAGAATCACCCGGATAAAACCAGTCTTTGGGTGGAGGCTCAACAAGCTGAAGTGGCCAGATCGGTCTCGGCCTGGCTCAAGGCATTGAAGCCTTTCCAGAGCAGACCTGATCTGATTCGCGGCAATACCCCCGTGAAGGCCAAGGCGGTTTCGCGTGCCGGAACGAAGGTGACTCAGGTCAAACCTAAATCGACGGCAAAGTCCAAACCAGGTAAGTCCAAAAAACCCCGTTGATTTGCCCTTGAGTGGGGCAGGTGGAGCCGAGCCCCAGCAAGCCTCTTAATTGCCGGTCGTCGAGATCGTCGCTTCGATGGTGAGGCTGGGGTCCAAGGCGTCAGATGGCTGCGCAGGACATGGTTTAGTCCATTGGATCTGGCGCAGGTGGTCCGTGTAACCCGCGCTGGCGTAGCGAATGCTGATTAAAAAGCTGCCATAGTCCTTGTGCTCGCTGGCCTTGTAGTACTTGTCTTGCCAAGCTTTGTAGAAAGCGACGCTGTCTTGCCAATGATTGAAAGACAGATAGCTGGAGTTTTTGAAGCCGAACAGGTTTTGGCGCTTCATCAAAAACGGGGCGCGCATCCAGCCCGTTTCCAGAATCGCTTGGCGCATCACCGAGTTGGGTTGCTGAATTTTCAGTCTGCAAATTTCGTGGAAGACCGCGTCAACCAGTTCATGGTCGATCTTGCCTAAAGACTGCGCTTGCGCGCAGTGCAGTGCGATCGGCAAAATTGCGACAAGGCCCATCAAAATGGAGCGGCAACCCGCCACCATGCGCAGGTGCTTGTTCACGAGCTTAGGCCACACGCGCATGGATATCAGCGGGGGTTGCCCATCGGCGCGGCGACGGCGGCATCGGTGTAGACCAGTTCGAGCGGATAACGCCGCCCGGCCAGGTGGTCTTCAATGCAGCGCAAAACCAAAGGGCTTCGGTGGCGGTTTGCACTGGCGCGTACTTCCTCGGGTGTCATCCAAAGCGTTCGCACGATTCCTTCATCCAAACTCAAATGCGCCTGTAGATCACCCACCTCGCCGCAAAAAGCGAACCGCACATAAGTGATGTCTTCGCCCGTCGCGGCGCGCTGAAAGCGTGACAAATAAATGCCGACCAAGGCATTGGGTGTGAACGGGTGCGCCGTTTCTTCAAGGGCTTCGCGGGCGCAGCCTTCGGCAGGGGATTCGCCCTCGTCCAAGTGACCCGCCGGATTGTTCAGGCGCAAGCCTTCTTGCGTGTGTTCTTCGATCAGCAGGTAGCGGCCTTCTTTTTCAATGATGGCGGCGACTGTGACATTGGGTTTCCAGCGAGTGTCCATGGTGTGAATTATCGATGTTTGCGAAGGTTGAGCACCATTTTGAGGATTTTTGCAGTCAAAAACAGGGTCGTTTTTGGTTAATATTAGGCTTGACTGATATTTTTACGTCTCAGCAGTTTATGTTGTGACGTTGAATCTCGTCAGGACGATAAAACCTTGACATCGGTTAAGCTGGAGCATTGCTTATTTTTTGTGGATTGAGCGAGGAGACAAACATGCAAACAGGCGATAACGCCGCCACGCCACAGCGCATTGGCGTGCCCAAAGAGATTTTTCCCGG
>JAGNVG010000102.1 GCA_017986605.1 Limnohabitans sp. | reverse complement strand
GAAAAAGGCATGAAGCTGGACGCGGGCGGAGCCTATCTGTACCACGACCCTTGTCACAGCCCCATGAAGCAGCAAGAGCCCATGAAAACCGTCAAGGCCTTGATGGGCGACAACGTGCTGGAAAGCAAACGTTGCTGCGGCGAATCGGGCACTTTGGGTGTGACGCGCCCGGACATTTCGACGCAAGTGCGCTTTCGCAAGGAAGAAGAGCTGCTCAAAGGTGAAGCCGCTTTGCGTAGCAGCGGCGCGCTGGCTCCTCAGGCCAACGTAAAAATCCTGACCAGCTGCCCCAGCTGCCTGCAAGGCTTGTCGCGCTTTGGCGACGACATGAAAAACGGCCTGCTCGAAGCCGACTACATCGTGGTCGAGATGGCTAAGCACATCTTGGGCGAAGAGTGGATGCCCGAGTACGTGAGTGCGGCGAATGCAGGCGGCATTGAGCGCGTGTTGGTCTAACAACAGAAAGCAAAACATGGCTGGTTTGAAAAAAGAAACGCCGACGCCCGAGTCACTGACTGTTCATGGACAGACCAAGGTGTTGGAAATCGGCTTCTCCGATGGTGCGCAGTTCCGTATTCCGTTCGAGCTGATGCGCATTTACTCGCCCTCGGCCGAGGTGCAGGGTCATGGCCCTGGCCAGGAGGTGCTGCAAACCGGCAAGCGAAGCGTGACCGTGCTCGAGATCGAGCCTGTGGGTAACTACGCCGTCAAGCCGACATTCTCGGATGGCCATGATTCAGGCTTGTTCACTTGGGAGTACCTGTACTTTTTGGGTGACCAGCAAAGCGCCCTGTGGCAGCAGTATGAAGAGCGACTTCAGGCCGCAGGGACCGATCGCGATGCGCCCATGCCCGAAAAAGCTGGCAGCAGCTGCGGGCACAACCACTGAGAATTCCTATGAGCACCACCCATTTCGGTTTCAAAACCGTTGACGAAAATGAAAAGGCCAAGCACGTCCGCGGCGTGTTTGACTCGGTCGCGTCCAAATACGATGTGATGAATGACCTGATGTCCATGGGCTTGCACCGTGTGTGGAAGGCTTACACCGTCCAGCTGGCAAACCTGAAAGAGGGCGATCAGGTGCTCGATATTGCGGGAGGCACGGGTGACCTATCGATGGCTTTCGCCAAAAAGGTGGGGGCCACAGGCCGCGTGGTGCACACCGACATCAACGAGGCCATGCTCTCGACTGGGCGAGACCGCTTGGTGGACCACGGACTGGCCCTGCCCACCTTGGTTTGTGACGCTGAAAAGTTGCCATTCCCCGATGCACACTTCAATGTCGTCAGCGTGGCCTTCGGCTTGCGCAACATGACTCACAAAGATGTGGCCCTCAAGGAAATGTGCCGCGTGCTCAAGCCCGGCGGCAAATTGTTGGTGCTTGAGTTCTCCAAAGTGGCCAAACCGCTAGAGAAGATGTATGACTGGTACAGCTTCAAGATCTTGCCGCACATGGGCAAGCTGGTGGCGGGCGACGCCGACAGCTACCGCTATCTGGCCGAATCCATTCGTATGCATCCTGGCCAAGAAGAGCTGAAAACCCTTATGAAAAATGCCGGATTTGGTCATGTGGACTTTCACAACTTGTCGGCCGGGGTGGTAGCCTTACACATGGGTATCAAATGTTGATGTCCATCTGAACATTTTTTGGACCGGAGTTGGAAACACCATGAACAAGTTGATGACACTGATGCTCGCGGGCGTGTTGGCCCTGGGGAGCCTGAACGCTGAAGCAGCCCGCCGCATGGGCGGTGGTAAGTCGATTGGTCAGCAATCGAATCAGGTCACCAAGCGCGATGCTGCGCCGCAAACGCCGGCCGCACCTGCTCAAAACGCAGCGCCTACCAACGCCGCCAAACCCGCGACTGCACCTGCGGCTGCGGCACCCAAGAAGCCTTGGGGCGCGATGCTGGGTGGTTTGGCTGCAGGTTTGGGGTTGGCCTGGTTGGCAAACTCCCTGGGCTTGGGGGCTGCCTTTGGCAACATGTTGATGGTCTTGTTGATCGGTGTGGCCGTGATGGTGGTGATTGGCATGTTCATGCGCCGACGTCAGTCCATGGGTCAGTCTGGTGGTCTGGCCTATCAGGGCGCAGGTGCTTCAGCTGAGCAGCCAGCCTCTTACAAGCAATACAACCCTGAAAAAGTGGGTAACGATGCATCTGCCCGTCCATGGGAATCTCAAAATACCCGCTTTGACAGCTCGGCCGTGGATGCCAGCAGTGGCTCCATGATCGGATCCGCTTTGGGCGGTAGCCAAACTTGGGGTATTCCGGCAGGTTTTGATGTCGACAGCTTTGTCACCGCAGCCAAGCGCAATTTTGTGACCTTGCAAGACGCTTGGGACCGTTCGGACATTTCCACTTTGCGCTCCATGATGACCGACACCATGGTGGCTGAGATCCGCAGTCAATTGGCCGAGCGTGAAAGCCAGTTCCCCGGCCAGCCCAACAAGACCGAAGTGGTCATGTTGGAAGCCCAATTGCTGGGCATTGAAGAGCAGGCCGATGCTTATCTGGCCAGCGTCGAATTCAACGGCATGATCCGCGAAGATGCGTCTTCAGGCCCCAGCTCATTCCGCGAAGTCTGGAACATGACCAAGTCCAAACAAGGCGGCGGCTGGTTGGTCGCGGGCGTACAAGCCCTTCAATAAAGCCTGTCCCCGAATGGGGCTCCGCTTTCGGGAATAATCGGGGACTATGGCAACACAGTCCCCTTTTTCTTGGGCCGCTCAGGCTCTCCCCGACATGGCCAGCAGCTTTGCGGCCAATTTTCAGCCTCCGGCTTGGTTGGTAGACGAGTCGGTCAACCGGCTTGTGCTCTTTCTCAACCATGTGCTGATGAGTGAGCCCGAGGCCATGGCCCGTTTGGCGCGACAAAAAGGACAGCGCATCGAGCTGATCTGGGATCGCATACAACTCCAACTCACCCCGACCCCCGCAGGTTTGCTGGAGCGTGGTCGTTTTGATGGCTTTGACCTGCGCCTGTCAGTGACCGAAGAGTCACCCGTCTCCATGGCCTCAGCGTTGGCACGTGGTGACAAACCCAAGGTGCGCATTGAGGGCGATGTGCAATTGGCTGCCGAGGTCAACTGGCTCATTGACCATGTCCGCTGGGATGCAGAAGAAGACTTGGCCCGTTTGATGGGTGATGCACCAGCCCATACGCTGGCCCAGGCTGCCCGCAAAGCCATGGAGGCTTTGCGTGGCTTCGTGGCTTCTCGCCCAGGCGCCAACGTCGCTCGCTCATCCGGTAGTGCCGCATGAGTCGCCTTGGTCGAGGCGCGTTCATCGTCTTCATCGTCCTGCGCTATGGCCTGGACGAGTTGGTGCTGTCCAGCTTTCAAAAGCCTTGGATTCGCCTGTTGGCCCGTATCTTGTCGGTCGGGCGCGACCTGCGGGCCCCACGGGCTGAACGCCTTCGTGAAGCGCTCGAGCGCTTAGGCCCGATTTTTGTGAAGTTCGGTCAGGTGCTGTCCACCCGGCGCGACCTGCTGCCCCTGGATATCGCCGAGGAGTTGGCCAAGCTGCAAGACCGCGTTCCTCCGTTTGCGTCAGACATTGCGGTCGCCACCATTGAGCGGGCTTTTCGCAAGCCGGTCGACGACATCTTTGAGAGTTTTGAGCGCCAGCCGGTGGCCAGTGCCTCGATTGCACAGGTCCACTTTGCCACTTTGCGAGGCAAGTCGGGTGATCTGCGCGAAGTTGCCGTGAAAGTTTTGCGCCCCGGCATGCTGCCGGTGATTCAAAAAGACCTGAGCCTGATGCGCATGATGGCCGGCTGGGTCGAAAACCTGAGCGCCGACGGCAAACGCCTGAAACCGCGTGAAGTGGTGGCCGAGTTTGACAAGTACCTGAACGACGAGCTGGATTTGGTGCGCGAAGCGTCGAACGCCGCGCAGTTGCGCCGCAACATGCAGGGGCTGGATTTGGTGCTGATCCCCGAGATGATCTGGGACTTTTGCCAACCCGAAGTGATCGTGATGGAGCGCATGCACGGCGTGCCGATCAGCCAGGTCGACCGCTTGCGCGCAGCCGGGGTGGATATTCCCAAGCTGGCACGTGATGGGGTGACGCTGTTTTTCACCCAAGTGTTCCGTGATGGCTTTTTCCATGCCGACATGCACCCGGGCAACATCCAAGTCAGTCTGGCTCCAGACACCTTTGGCCGTTACATCTCGCTCGATTTTGGCATCGTGGGCACGCTCACCGAATACGACAAAGAGTACCTGGCGCAAAACTTCACAGCGTTTTTTCGCCGTGACTACAAGCGCGTGGCCGAGCTGCACATTGAGTCGGGCTGGGTACCGGCCGATACCCGGGTCGATGAGCTGGAGTCGGCCATTCGCGCTGTGTGCGAGCCTTACTTTGACCGACCCCTGAAAGAAATTTCACTGGGCATGGTGTTGATGCGTTTGTTCCAGACGTCGAGGCGCTTTCATGTCGAGATTCAACCCCAATTGGTGCTGTTGCAAAAAACCTTGCTCAACATCGAAGGCTTGGGCCGTCAGCTCGACCCCGAACTGGACCTGTGGAGCACGGCCAAGCCTTTCCTCGAAAAATGGATGCTGGACCAAATTGGTCCTCAAAAGTTGCTGGAGCAACTGAAGGACCAAGCACCCCATTACGCCAAGTTGTTGCCTCAGCTGCCGCGTTTGCTGCATGAGTATTTGCAAAAACCACGTCAGCAAGACGCCCGACACATGGAGCAACTGCTGATCGAGCAAAAACGCACCAACAAATTGCTGCAAACCCTGATTTACGCCGGATTGGGCTTTGTGGTTTCCTTGGCTATTTTGCAGGTGGGCATGCACCTGCATTTCATCTGAATTTGACAACTGGAGGACCCGAAGGTGTTGCTGACTTTTGTGATTGCTTACTTGGCCGTAACCATCGGCATTGGTCTTTTGGCTGCGCGTCGGGTTCACGGTGCCAAAGACTATTTGGTCGCTGGCCGCAGTTTGCCCTTGTACATGAACGTGGCAACTGTTTTTGCGACTTGGTTTGGCGCCGAAACAGTGCTGTCGGTGTCTGCCACCTTCGCCAAAGACGGCTTGAACGGTATTCCTGGGGATCCCTTTGGTGCCACGGTGTGCCTGGTGTTGGCGGCTTTGTTGTTTGCCAAGCTTTTTTATCGTCTGAATCTGCTCACCATTGGTGACTTTTACAAAGTGCGCTACGGCAAGTCGGTCGAAGTGCTGACCAGTGTGGCGATTGTGTTGTCTTACTTGGGCTGGACCTCAGCGCAATTGACGGCGCTGGGTTTGGTGATTCATGTGTTGTCTTCCGGTGCCATCGATTTGAACCATGCCATCATGATGGGCTCGGTGGTCGTGTTGGTTTACACCGTCTTTGGTGGCATGTGGTCTGTGGCCTTCACCGATTTGTTTCAGACGGTGGTGATCGTGATTGGCCTGATTTTGGTGGCCTTGCTGGTGGGGAGCAATGCTGGCGGATTTGACAAAGTCTTGACCCAAGCCGCGGCCGATGGCAAGTTCGACATGTTCCCTGCCGACATGGATGCGGCTGCTTGGTGGGCGATGGCTGGTGCTTTCTTTGCGTTCGCTTTCGGCTCCATTCCACAGCAAGACGTTTTTCAGCGCATGACCAGCGCCAAAGATGAAAAAACCGCCATGCGCGGCACGATCATCGGTGCTTTGATGTACTTTGTGATCGCGTTCATCCCTTTGTTTATCGCGTACGCTGCACTGATGGCCCACCCCGAACTCAAAGCCTTGTTCGAGTCGGAGGACGCTCGAACCATCCAGCGCATCCTGCCTGATCTCGTACTGGGCAAGATGCCCATTTGGGCTCAAATTCTGTTCTTTGGCGCATTGTTGTCGGCTATTTTGTCGACCGCCAGCGGCGCTTTGCTGGCCCCCACCGCCACCTTCACCGAAAACGTGCTCAGGCCATTTGTGCCCCACATGAGCGACCGCCAGTTTTTGCTGCTCTTGCGTGTCATTCTGGTCACTTTCACCTCGTTTGCCTTGTTGTTTGCACTCAACAGCACCAGCACCATGTACGAAATGGTGCAAAACGCCTACAACGTGACTTTGACAGGCGCCTTTGTGCCTTTGGTGGCGGGGGCATTCTGGCGTCGAGCCAATACCCAAGGGGCTTTGTTTTCAGTGGTGTTGGGCATTGGCACTTGGTTGTTGTGCCATTTCCTGGCTCCAGAGACTTTGGTGCCTGCCAATTTGTTGGGCTTGGGGGCGTCCATTGTGGGGATGCTGTTGGGTTCGCTGATGCCCCAGATGGTCGCTGACAAGGGGCAATCTGTGGCCAAAGCCTTGGGTCATGCCGCTCAGGATTCATCCAACCGTTGAAGCGGCTGCCCCCTGAATCCAGATCACAGGCGGGCATCCAAGGGCATGGGCTCAAAGGGGGGAGCCGAGCCTATAATTGAAGGTTTTCTTGGATTACCTTCAAAGGCTCTTACATGCCCATTTACGCTTACAAATGCGACGCCTGCGGCCATGCCAAGGATGTCCTGCAAAAAATGAGTGATGCCCCCCTGACAGAATGCCCTGCCTGCGGTGCGCCCAAGTTCAGCAAACAATTGACAGCCCCAGGTTTCCAGCTCAAGGGCACGGGCTGGTATGCCACTGACTTCAAGGGTGGCGGTGCCGCTGCAGTGCCTGCCGCATCAGGAACAGCGGCTGATGCCGTGGCCGCACCCACGCCCGCAACAAGTGGCGATGCAGCTGCGCCTGCCGCCACGGCAAGTGCTGGGGCCTGTGCGGCCTCTTGTGCTTGCCACTGATTCACATGACCCCGATTGCACCCATGAAACAACGCAGCTTCAAACAGTATTTCATCACCGGTCTCCTGGTGTGGCTGCCCATGGGCATCACGGTTTGGGTGCTGAATTGGCTGGTGGGTCTGCTCGATGGTATTTTCCTGACCGTCTTGCATGCGGCCGACACGGTGATTCCGGGCATGCATGCACTGGCCGATTACCTGCGTGGCGTGCCTGGTCTGGGCGTAATCCTGGTGGCGATCGTGATTTTTTCCACCGGGGTGTTTGTGGCCAATATTTTTGGCCAGTGGATGGTGGGTCAGTGGGACAAGCTGATGAACCGCATCCCCGTGGTGCGCAGCATCTACACCAGCGTCAAGCAGGTGGCCGATACCTTGTTCTCCGGCTCTGGCAATGCATTTTCTAAGGCTTTGCTGGTGCAGTACCCCCATCAAGGGTCATGGACCATCGCATTTTTGACCGGCAGTCCTGCTGGAGAGGTGGCACGCCATCTGCCCGAGACCATGGTGAGCGTTTATGTGCCCACCACACCCAACCCGACTTCGGGCTTCTTCTTGATGATGCCCAAAGCCAACGTGATCGAACTCGACATGACTGTCGATGACGCACTCAAATACATCATCTCGATGGGTGTTGTGGTGCCTGGTGGTCCCGATCAACTTCCGGTAGCAACCACGCCGGTTGCACAACAGAACAGCTGAGCCCTGAGGTTCGGATTCCTGAATTTAGAAAGTTAAAACATGTCCATGCGTTCCCACTATTGCGGTCTGGTGACCGAAGCCCTGACAGGTCAAACCGTGAGCTTGTGCGGTTGGGTCAACCGTCGCCGTGACCACGGCGGCGTGATTTTCATTGACCTGCGCGACCGCGAAGGCTATGTGCAGGTGGTGTGCGACCCCGATCGCCCAGACATGTTCAAAGTGGCCGAAGACGTGCGCAACGAGTTTTGTGTGCAAATCAAAGGCGTGGTGCGTGCCCGCCCTGACGGCACGACCAACGACAACATGAAAAGCGGCAAGATCGAAGTGCTGTGCCACGAACTGATCGTGCTCAACGCCTCCGTCACTCCCCCTTTCCAGATCGACGAAGAAAACCTGTCCGAGACGACCCGCCTCACACACCGTGTGCTGGACTTGCGTCGTCCCTACATGCAAAACAACCTGATGCTGCGCTACAAAGTGGCGATGGAAGTGCGCAAGTACCTCGATGAAAACGGTTTTGTGGACATCGAAACCCCCATGCTCACCAAGAGCACACCCGAAGGGGCCCGCGACTATCTGGTGCCCAGCCGCGTGCACGACGGTCAGTTCTTCGCGCTGCCCCAGTCGCCCCAGCTGTTCAAGCAGTTGCTCATGGTGGCCGGTTATGACCGTTACTACCAAATCACCAAGTGCTTCCGCGACGAAGACTTGCGCGCTGACCGCCAGCCCGAATTCACCCAGATCGATATCGAAACATCGTTCCTGACGGAAGAAGAAATCCGCGACATGTTCCAGGGCATGATCAAGCGGGTGTTCCAGAAGACCATTGGCGTGGACCTGGGCGAGTTCCCGGTCATGACGTACCAAGATGCCATGCACCTGTACGGCTCTGACAAGCCTGACCTGCGCGTCAAACTCCAGTTCACTGAAGTGACCGACGTGATGGGCGATGTGGACTTCAAGGTGTTCTCGGGCGCTGCCAACATGAAAGGCGGCCGTGTGGTGGCCCTGCGCGTGCCCAATGGTTCGGTCGAAGGCGGCGGTATCAGCCGTGGCGAGATTGACGC
>JAGNVG010000184.1 GCA_017986605.1 Limnohabitans sp. | reverse complement strand
TCATGTGGCCAGGCATGCGCCCCGCCACCGGGTGGATGCCAAAGCGCACGTTCACGCCTTTTTCACGCAGGATCTTGGTGATTTCAAACACCGTGTGCTGGGCTTGCGCCACCGCCATGCCGTAGCCAGGCACCACGATCACGTTTTTCGCGTCGCGCAGCAACTCGGCGGTTTCGGCCGCCAAGATAGGGCTGACTTCACCTTGCGGCTCAGCCGCTTCGCCCGTGGGCTTGGGCGCTGCGGCTGTGGTGCCAAAGCCCCCAGCGATCACGCTGATGAAGCTGCGGTTCATGGCGTTGCACATGATGTAGGACAAGATCGCGCCACTGGAACCCACCAAGGCCCCTATCACGATCAGCAAATCGTTGCTCAGCATGAAGCCCGTGGCCGCTGCGGCCCAGCCGGAATAGCTGTTGAGCATGGACACCACCACCGGCATGTCGGCGCCGCCAATGGCCATGACCATGTGGATGCCGAACAACAAGGCGATGGCGGTCATGATGAACAAGGGCATCATGCCTTCTTGCACCGTGTGGGCGTTCATGAATTCACGGCCAAAGTAAATGACGGCGATCAAACCCACCAGGTTGAGCCAGTGACGACCCGGCAGCAACAAGGGGCTGCCACCGATGCGACCCGACAACTTGCCAAACGCGGCCACCGAACCCGAGAAGGTCACCGCACCAATGAAGATGCCGATGTAGATTTCACCCGCGTGGATGGCGTGCGCAGCGCCGTCCAAATTCTTAGAGGCTTCTGGGTCCACATAGGTGGCGTAACCCACCAGCGCTGCCGCCATGCCGACCATGCTGTGCATGAGCGCCACGAGTTCGGGCATTTGCGTCATCTGCACTTTGCGCGCTGCGTACAAACCAATGAGTGCGCCCACCAGCACGGAGCCCACGATCATGGGGATGCCCTCGGCCGTGACTTGCGGGCCAAAGATGGTGGCCAGCACGGCCAGGGTCATGCCGATCATGCCGTAGAGGTTGCCGCGCCGTGCGGTTTCCTGGTTGGACAAACCGCCCAGGCTGAGGATGAAGAGAATGGTCGCGCCGATGTAGGCGACCGTGGCCAGACTTGAGTTCATGAGTGTCTCTTTTCTTAATCGGTCGGGGACAGAGCTAAAGATCTGTCCCCGAAGTCATTATTTTCGGAACATCGCCAGCATGCGCTGGGTGACGGCAAAACCGCCAAACATGTTGATGGCCGTCAGCACCAATGCCAAAGCGGCCAGGATGCCGATCAGCGTGTTGGGGCGTCCAGCTGCGGCCATGGGCGAAATCTGCACCAGCGCACCGATGGCGATGATCGAACTGATCGCGTTGGTCACGCTCATGAGCGGGGTGTGCAAAGCGGGCTTGACGTTCCAGACCACCATGTAGCCCACAAAGCAGGCCAACACAAACACGGTGAAGTGCGACAGGAAAGCAGCTGGCGCATAGGCACCGACCAGCACCAGCAGCACAGCGGCGACCGCCGACACGATGAGCAACTGGCCCACCGGCATGGGGCCAGAGGGTTCGCCATGGCCATGGCCTTTTTTGGCGGCGGGGGCTGCGGCAGGCTTGGGTGCGGGCTTGGGGGCCACCACCAGCGGGGGAGCTGGCCAAGTGATTTCACCGTTCTTGATGACCGTCAGGCCCCGAATGGCGTCGTCTTCCATGTTGACGTTGATCACGCCATCTTTGGTCTTGCACAGTTCTTCGGTCAGGCGGAACAAGTTGGTGCCATAAAGCGTGGACGACTGGCGCGCCATGCGCGAAGCCAAGTCGGTGTAACCCACGATGGTCACGCCGTGCTTGACCACGGCTTTGCCGGGCTCGGTCAACTCGCAGTTGCCGCCTTGCTCGGCGGCCATGTCCACGATCACGCTGCCGGGCTTCATGCTTTGCACCATCTCAGCGGTGATCAGCTTGGGTGCGGGTTTGCCGGGGATCAGCGCGGTGGTGATGATGATGTCGCACTCTTTCGCTTGCTTGGCGTACATCTCTCGCTGCGCGGCCTGAAAGCCTTCGCTCATGACCTTGGCGTAGCCGCCGCCGCCCGAGCCTTCTTCTTCGTAATCCACCTTGACGAATTCACCGCCGAGCGACACGACCTGGTCGGCCACTTCAGCACGGGTGTCGTTGGCACGCACGATGGCGCCCAGGCTGGCGGCCGCGCCAATCGCGGCCAAACCGGCCACACCGGCACCGGCGATGAACACTTTGGCGGGGGGCACTTTGCCCGCGGCCGTGATCTGACCGTTGAAAAAGCGACCAAACGCATTGGCCGACTCGACCACCGCGCGGTAGCCGCTCACACCGGCCATCGAGGTCAATGCATCCATCTTCTGGGCGCGGCTCAATGTGCGGGGCAATGCATCAATCGACAGCGCCGTGACCTTTTTGGCCGCCAGCTGCTGCATCAAATCGGGGTTTTGGGCGGGCCACAAAAAGCCGATCAGCGTTTGGCCTTCGTGCATCAGCGCCACTTCGTCGGGCGTGGGGGCACGCACTTTAAAAACGATGTCGCTGCCGC
>JAGNVG010000010.1 GCA_017986605.1 Limnohabitans sp. | reverse complement strand
GACAAGTTCGTGGGCCCAGCCGGTCTCTTGCAAGCCTACCGCTTCATCGCCGACAGCCGTGACCAGGCCACATCCGAGCGTCTGGACAACTTGGAAGATCCTTACCGCCTGTTCCGCTGCCACACCATCATGAACTGCGTCGATGTTTGCCCCAAGGGTCTGAACCCCACCAAGGCGATCGGCAAGATCAAAGAGATGATGGTCCGCCGCGCTGTCTGATGACTGAAACAGCACTGCTCGAAGACGCGTCCTTGTTCGGCGCTGACCGCCACGCCCCCTTGAGCGAGCGGTCACTCAGCAAACTGCGCTGGCGCAGCCGCCGCGGTTTGCTCGAGAACGATTTGTTCATCGAACGCTTCTTCGCTCGGCATGACGCCAGCTTGACCGTGGGCCAAGCCCGCGGCATGTATGTGCTGATGGACCTGTCTGACAACGATCTCATGGACTTGTTGTTGCGCCGCAAGGAGCTGCAACCCGAGATCAGCACCGAAGAGGTGCGTGAAGTCCTGGACATGTTGAGAGCGTGACCCCACGGGATCACACCTGGAATTTTTGAGGAAACCCACCATGAAACTCGCTGATAACAAAGCCACCCTGTCGTTTTCCAATGGCAGCCCCAGCATCGAAATGCCCGTTTACTCGGGCAACATCGGTCCTGACGTGATCGACATCCGCAAGCTGTATGCGCAAAGCGGCATGTTCACCTACGATCCGGGCTTTTTGTCCACGGCATCGTGCCAATCGGCCATCACCTACATCGACGGTGACAAAGGCGAGCTGCTGTACCGCGGCTACCCCATCGAACAACTGGCCAACAAGGCTGACTACCTCGACACCTGCTACTTGCTGCTCAAGGGCGAGCTGCCCGTCGGCCAAGAAAGCAAAGACTTCCACAAGCTCGTGAACCAACACACCATGGTTAACGAGCAGATGCAATTCTTCCTGCGTGGTTTCCGTCGTGATGCACACCCCATGGCGGTGTTGACCGGTCTGGTAGGTGCCTTGTCGGCCTTCTACCATGACAGCACCGACATCAACAACCCAGAGCACCGTCAAATCGCCGCGATCCGCCTGATCGCCAAGATGCCGACTCTGGTGGCCATGGCCTACAAATACGGCGTGGGCCAGCCTTTCATGTACCCACGCAATGACCTGTCATACGCCGGCAACTTCCTGCGCATGATGTTTGGCACACCCTGCGAAGAGTACGTGGTCAACCCCGTGCTCGAGCGCGCCATGGACCGCATCTTCACACTGCACGCAGACCACGAGCAAAACGCTTCGACTTCCACCGTGCGCCTGTGCGGCTCGTCCGGCACGAACCCATTCGCGGCCATCGCTGCGGGTGTGGCTTGCTTGTGGGGCCCTGCCCACGGCGGCGCGAACGAAGCCTGCCTGAACATGCTGGAAGACATCCAACGCATGGGCGGCATCTCCAAGGTTGGCGAGTTCATGGAGAAAGTCAAAGACAAGAACTCTGGCGTCAAGCTGATGGGCTTCGGTCACCGCGTTTACAAAAACTACGACCCACGCGCCAAGTTGATGCAAGAAACTTGCGACGAAGTGCTGAAAGAATTGGGCCTTGAGAACGATCCTTTGTTCAAGTTGGCCAAGGCCTTGGAAAAGATCGCGCTGGAAGACGACTACTTTGTCAGCCGCAAGCTCTACCCCAACGTGGACTTCTACTCCGGCATCGTGCAGCGCGCCATCGGCATTCCAGTGAACCTGTTCACTGGCATCTTCGCCCTGGCCCGCACCGTCGGCTGGATCGCCCAGTTGAACGAAATGATCAGCGACCCCGAGTACAAAATCGGCCGCCCACGTCAGTTGTTCACCGGCTCTCCACGCCGCGACGTGCAGCGTTGATCGGTTTTCAACCGTACCCGAAAGCCCGCCTTGTGCGGGCTTTTTTCATGCCCACACCGAAGTGACAAACAGGACCTGCGAACCGCATAAAATGGCAGGTTGCACAGCAAGGAAGCACCATGGCACGCACGCTTTACGACAAGATCTGGGACGAACACGTCGTCCACACCGAAGAAGACGGCACCTCCGTCCTGTACATCGACCGCCATCTGGTGCACGAAGTCACCAGCCCCCAAGCCTTTGAAGGCCTGCGCCAAGCTGGCCGCAAGGTCTGGCGCGTCAGCTCCATCGTGGCCACCGCCGACCACAACACACCGACCACCGGCTGGGAGTTGGGCTACGACGGCATCACCGACCCGATCAGCAAAGAACAAATCACCACGCTGGACTCGAACATCAAGGAATACGGCGCAGCCGCCTTTTTTCCCTTCATGTCCAAGCGCCAAGGCATCGTCCACGTCATTGGCCCTGAAAACGGTGCCACCCTGCCCGGCATGACCGTGGTCTGCGGCGACTCGCACACCTCGACACACGGCGCATTTGGCGCACTGGCTCACGGGATCGGCACCTCCGAAGTCGAGCACGTCATGGCCACGCAAACCCTGTTGGCCAAAAAAGCCAAAAACATGCTGGTCAAGGTCGAAGGCACGCTGGCCAAAGGCCTCACGGGCAAAGACATTGTGCTGGCCATCATCGGTAAGATCGGCACCGCGGGCGGCACCGGCTACACCATCGAATTCGCAGGCTCGGCCATCCGCGCTTTGAGCATGGAAGGCCGCATGACAGTCTGCAACATGGCCATCGAAGGCGGCGCACGCGCGGGCTTGGTGGCGGTGGACGAGAAAACCATCGACTACGTCAAAGGCCGTTTGCTCTCGCCCACGGGTGTCGAGTGGGACCAAGCCGTGGCCTACTGGAAGACCTTGCAGTCTGACCCCGGTGCGCACTTTGACGCCGTGGTCGAACTCGACGCCAGCACCATCGTGCCTCAAGTCACCTGGGGTACCTCGCCCGAAATGGTGCTGGGCATTGACGGCCACACACCCGACCCTGACAAAGAAAAAGACGACGTCAAGCGCGACGCCATTGAGCGTGCACTGACTTACATGGGCTTGCAGCCCGGCAAAGCACTGTCCGACATCACCATCGACAAAGTTTTCATCGGCTCGTGCACCAACAGCCGCATCGAAGACATGCGCGAAGCCGCTGCTGTGGTCAAAAAACTGGGTCAAAAAGTGGCCAAGAATGTCAAACTGGCCATGGTCGTGCCTGGCTCCGGTTTGGTCAAAGCACAAGCAGAAGCCGAAGGCTTGCACGAAATCTTCAAGGCCGCAGGCTTTGAATGGCGCGAACCCGGCTGCTCCATGTGCCTGGCCATGAACACCGACCGTTTGGAGCCCGGCGAACGCTGCGCGTCCACCAGCAACCGCAACTTCGAAGGCCGTCAGGGCGCGGGTGGCCGCACCCACCTGGTCAGCCCCGCCATGGCCGCCGCCGCGGCTGTACACGGCCACTTCGTTGACGTTCGCAAATTCGCCTAAAGCGTACGAGGAATCACAGCATGCAGAAATTCACCCTCCTCAAAGGCCTGGTGGCCCCGATGGACCGCGCCAACGTGGACACCGACGCCATCATCCCCAAGCAATTCCTCAAGTCGATTCGCAAAACCGGCTTTGGGCCCAACCTGTTCGACGAATGGCGCTACCTGGACGTGGGCTTTCCCGGTCAGGACCCAGCCAGCCGCAAGCCCAACCCAGACTTCGTGCTCAACCAGCCTCGCTACCAGGGTGCCAGCATTTTGCTGACCCGTAAGAACTTCGGCTGTGGGTCATCGCGCGAACACGCGCCTTGGGCCATCGACCAATACGGCTTTCGCTGCGTGATCGCGCCCAGCTTTGCCGACATCTTCTTCAACAACTGCTTCAAAAACGGCCTGCTGCCCATCGTGCTGCCCGAAGCCGTGGTGGCCCAGCTGTTCGACGAAGTCGCCGCCTTCCCCCGCTACGAGCTCACCGTGGATCTGGAGCGCCAGGTCGTGGTGCGCCCACAAGGCCAGGAAATCCCGTTTGAAGTGCAAGCCTTCCGCAAATATTGCCTGCTCAATGGTTTGGACGACATTGGCCTGACCCTGCGCCACGCCGACAAGATCAAAGCCTTTGAAGCCGAGCGCTTGGCCACCAAGCCTTGGCTGGCCCACACCGCCGTCAACGCCTGAGCTCCCCAATAAAAACTGGAACCCCCATGAAAATCGCAGTCCTCCCCGGTGATGGCATCGGCACCGAAATCGTCGCTGAAGCCGTCAAAGTTTTGAACGTCCTCGACCTGAAGTTCGAGATGGAAACCGCCTTGGTCGGCGGCGCCGCCTACGACGCCTATGGCCACCCTCTGCCCGAAGCCACGCTCAAGCTGGCGATGGACAGTGATGCCGTGCTGTTTGGCGCGGTCGGCGACTGGAAATACGACAAGCTCGACCGCCCTCTGCGCCCCGAGCAAGCGATTTTGGGCTTGCGCAAGAACATGGGCCTGTTCGCCAACTTCCGCCCCGCCATCTGCTACGAGCAGTTGGTCGGCGCATCGAGCCTCAAGCCCGAGCTGATTTCGGGTCTGGACATCTTGATCATCCGCGAGTTGACCGGTGACATCTACTTCGGCCAGCCGCGCGGCCGCCGCATCGCCACCGATGGCCACTTCCCTGGAGCGGAAGAAGCGTTTGACACCATGCGCTATTCGAAACCCGAAATCGAGCGCATCGCGCACGTCGCCTTCCAAGCCGCCCGCAAGCGCAAAGCCGCTGGCAAAGAAGGCCGCGTGACCAGCGTGGACAAAGCCAACGTGCTGGAAACCTTCCAGTTCTGGAAAGACGTGGTCACCGAAGTCGGTCAGCAATACCCCGACATTGCGCTGGACCACATGTACGTCGACAACGCCGCCATGCAACTGGTCAAAGAGCCCAAGCGCTTTGACGTGGTGGTCACCGGCAACATGTTCGGCGACATCTTGTCTGACGAAGCGTCCATGCTGACTGGCTCGATCGGCATGCTGCCTTCGGCCAGCCTGAACACGAAGAACCAAGGCCTGTACGAGCCCAGCCACGGCAGTGCACCCGACATCGCGGGCAAAGGCATCGCCAACCCACTGGCCACCATCTTGTCTGCGGCCATGATGCTGCGCTTCAGTCTGAACCAAGGCGAAGCTGCCGAGCGCATCGAAGCCGCTGTGCAAAAAGTGCTGGCCCAGGGCCTGCGCACAGGCGACATTTGGAGCGAAGGCACCACCAAGGTCGGCACCGCGCAAATGGGTGATGCGGTGGTCAAAGCACTGGGTTGAGCACCCAAAGGATGCTGTCAGGAAGCACTCAGGCAGCATCCATTACAATTTCGGCCATGTTCCACGCCCACCTGTTCTCCCTGAACCTGATCACTGCCGCTGCAGTGGCTGCTGGTGCGCGTGCAACTTCCACAAAAACCACGACCATTAAGGGCTGATCCGGCCTGGTTCGTCGTGCGCCCCTCCCGGCCAGACGAGCCGGGCAAACAGTCTGGTCTGACACTGTTTTAAAAACTGAAAGGGCGTTGAAATGAGCAAGTTAGTAGGTTTGGTCGGCTGGCGCGGCATGGTCGGCTCGGTTCTGATGGACCGCATGATTCAGGAAAAAGACTTTGACCTGATCGAGCCATTGTTCTTCTCCACATCGAACGCGGGCGGCAAAGCCCCTTCGATGGCCAAGAACGAAACCACACTGCAAGACGCTTTCAACATCGAGCAGCTCAAACGCTGCGACATCATCATCACGGCCCAAGGCGGCGACTACACCTCTGAGGTCTTCCCTAAGCTGCGCGCTGCGGGCTGGACTGGCCACTGGATCGACGCGGCCTCGACCCTGCGCATGGAAAAAGACGCCGTGATCATCTTGGATCCGGTCAACATGCCCGTGATCAAAAACGCCTTGGCACACGGCGGCAACAACTGGGTGGGTGGCAACTGCACCGTCTCGTGCATGCTGATGGGCGTGGGCGCACTCTACAAAGCCGGTCTGGTCGAGTGGATGAGCACCCAGACTTACCAAGCCGCGTCTGGTGGCGGCGCACAACACATGCGCGAGCTGCTGACCCAATACGGCACCCTGAATACCGAAGTCAAAGCCCTGCTGGACGACCCCAAGAGCGCGATTCTGGAAATCGACCGCATGGTCGTGGCTAAACAACGCGCCCTCACGGCAGCTGAGACCGCCAACTTTGGCGTGCCACTGGGCGGCTCCTTGATCCCTTGGATCGACAAGGACCTGGGCAACGGCATGTCCAAGGAAGAGTGGAAAGGCATGGCCGAAACCAACAAGATTTTGGGCATGGGCGAGGGCTTCAACTCTGCCGCCATTCCAGTGGACGGTTTCTGCGTGCGCGTGGGCGCGATGCGCTGCCACAGCCAAGCCCTGACCTTCAAGCTCAAAAAAGACGTGCCCGTGGCCGACATCGAAGCCATGATCGCCGCCGACAACGAGTGGGTCAAAGTGGTACCCAACACCCGCGAAGCCACTGTGAAAGACCTGACCCCCGTGGCAGTGACCGGCACCATGACCATCCCAGTGGGTCGCGTGCGCAAGCTGGCCATGGGCCCTGAATATGTCGGCGCGTTCACCATTGGTGACCAGCTGCTGTGGGGCGCGGCCGAGCCGCTGCGCCGCATGCTGCGCATCTTGTTGGACGCTTGATGCCTGAACGCAGCATGCTTTTTGTACGTGACCATCCGCTGACCCAGGCCGCCACGAAAAACATGCTGCACACGACCCGCGCCCTGCACCAACCCCAAGCTCTGACCCGAGCTTGGGCCTTGGCGTGCCTGCTGGCCTGCGCCAGCTTGTCGGCCAAAGCGCTGACACTGGGACAGTTCTCAATCGAGTCGGGGCTGGGCGAACCGCTTCGAGCTGCCATTGAAATCACGCAATACAAGGTTGAAGACCTTCGCAAGCTCAAGGTCCAACTGGCAGAGCCTGCCAGTTTTGAGCAAGCGGGCATGGCCTTTCACCCGGCCCTTCAAGGCCTGCAAGCTCGGCTGGAGTTTCGCGGCGACGGCAAGCCCTACATCGCCTTGACCGGGCAAGCACCGGTCAACGAGCACTTTGTGGATGTGATCGTCGAGGCCCAATGGCCTTCTGGCCGATTGGCCATGAACTACACCGTGCTGGTCTCACCCGTGGGCGCATTGAAACCCCGATCAGACAAATCACCAAGCGATGCGCCCGTCATCTCTGCGGTCATCACGCCCGTGGTTTCCACTCAAGCCCTAGCAGCTCCCGCGGTGGACAGTGCAGTGCGCAACGCCGAGGACGCCATCACGGTGCGTGCGGGCGACACCGCCACCAAGCTGGTTTTACGAAAAATCCCTGCAGGCGTGTCACTCGACCAAATGCTGCTGGCCATGGTGCGTGCCAACCCCGAGGCTTTCATTGAAGGCAATGTAAACCTGCTGCGTGAAGGCGCTCAAGTCCATCTGCCCGATGCGCAAGAGACTGCACAAATATCCGCCGAAGAGGCGCGGCAAACGGTGATTGCACAAACCGCAGACTTCATGGCCTATGCCCGGCGTCTGGCGCAATCCACTTTGAAGGCCACAGACACGGCCAGCCGTGAAATGACGGGCAAAGTCGAGCCTGAAGTGCCAGCACCGCCCCCCGTCCAGGCAGCGCAAGACAAATTGACTCTGAGCAAGCGAGAGATCACTGCCGACAATGCTGAGGCCCGCTTGGCCGTAGAGCGTGAGATTCAAGATAAAACCGAGCAGCTTGCGGCGCTGAAAAAAAACCTGGAAAGCTTGAAGTCCTTGTCGGCCAGTCCCGCCCCCGAGAAAACAAGCCCCGCTGAGCCCTCGCCCCTGAAACCCAGCGTGCCCACTGCGGCGGCTGAAGCGGCCTCCGCGCCTTTGCTGGACGCCATCAGCCGCAACCCCTCCATCGGAGCCTGGGTCGTGGCGCTGCTGGCGGCCATGGCAGGCTTGGTGTGGTGGGTCAGACGCCGCCCCGCCCATCCCACGGATTTATTTGGCACGGACAAGTTGACGACTCAAGAACCCCAGCTCACGCCATTCCACTCGGGCTTGCCGCCTCAATTTGCGGGTCTGGACTTGAACCTGACACCGACACCCGACACCGCCCCCCAGACAGCACCCCCACAGGTGCCCCACAACGCACCGGGTTCAAGCCAGTGAGACTCGCGCTCGGCATCTGCTATTCGGGCACGGCTTACCAGGGTTGGCAAAGCCAAAGCACAGGCTTGACCATCCAGGACAAGCTCGAAAAAGCCCTGGCCAAGTTTGCCGATGTGCCTCGGGTCAGCACCTTGTGTGCTGGCCGCACCGACGCGGGCGTGCATGGCCTGATGCAGGTGGTGCACTTTGACACCGACATCGAACGCGACACGCACTCCTGGGTGCGCGGCACAAACCGGTATTTGCCGTCCGACATCGCGGTGCAATGGGCCCAAGTGGTGCCCGACAGCTTTCACTGCCGCGCCAGTGCCACCGGCAGGCGCTATGTCTATGTGCTGCTCGACTCCATTGTCCGCCCCAGCCTAGAAGCAGGCCGCGTGGGTTGGGTTTACCGACCGCTGAGCGAAGAAGCCATGCGTCAGGCCAGCTTGCATTTGTTGGGTGAACACGACTTTTCCTCATTCAGAGCCAGCAGTTGCCAGGCCTTGTCGCCCGTCAAGACGCTGCGTCACATCCAAATTTCCAAGCATGGTGCTTACTGGCGTTTTGAGTTTGAAGGCAACGCCTTTTTGCACCACATGATCCGCAACATCATGGGCTGCTTGGTCACCATTGGCCAAGGCAACCAGACGCCGGACTGGATGCGCGAGGTGCTGCACGCCAAAAGCCGCGATGCAGCCGCCCCCACGTTTTCGCCTGACGGCCTGTATTTTGCCGGGCCCATCTACAGTCCCGAATGGGGCCTGCCCGACACCACCCCCGCTTTTGATTGGTTGCCATGACGCCGCAACAACGCACCCGCATCAAGATGTGCGGCTTCACCCGCGAAGCCGACGTGCTGGCCGCCTGTGCTGCCGGGGCAGACGCCATTGGTTTTGTGCTCTACCCGCCCAGCCCACGCAGCGTGAGCATTGAACGTGCGGCCGAACTGGCCCGCTGGCTGCCCGCGTTTGTGATGCCCGTGCTGCTGTTCGTCAACGACACGCCCGAGCGCATCCAGTCAGCCTGCTCGGCGGTGCCCGGCGCCTTGCTCCAATTTCACGGTGATGAAAGCCCCGAGTTTTGCGCAGCCATGAGCCTGGCCACAGGCCGTCCGCACCTGAAAGCAGCGCGAATCCCCCTGTCCGAGGTGGCCGACTTCGACTTGCTAGAATTTGCGCTCCTCCACCAGCAAGCCCAAGCCCTCTTGCTCGACGCCCATGTCGACGGATACGGCGGCGGCGGGAAAACATTCAATTGGTCACTGCTGCCACCAAACGTCAATGCTCACCTCGTTTTGTCTGGTGGACTCACACCTGCAAACGTGGGCGATGGCATTCGGGCGCTGCGCACGCACGGTCTGTCACTGGCCGTTGACGTGAGCTCAGGCATCGAGGCCGCCAAGGGCCTGAAAGATGCCGACAAAATCCAGCAATTCGTGGCAGCCGTGCGTGCTGCCGATGCTGACCTCCTTTGAATTTCTTTACGGGTTCAACCCCGGCACCATTTGCCATGTACGACTACCAACAACCCGATGCCAAGGGGCATTTCGGCATTTACGGCGGCAGTTTCGTCAGTGAAACCCTGACCCACGCCATCAACGAGCTCAAAGACGCCTACGCCAAGTACCAGCACGATCCTGAGTTCATCGCCGAATTCAAGTCCGAGCTGGCGCACTTTGTGGGCCGCCCTTCCCCCGTCTACCACGCGGCCCGCATGAGTCGCGAAATGGGTGGCGCGCAGATTTTTCTCAAGCGAGAAGACCTCAACCACACGGGCGCCCACAAGATCAACAACACGATCGGCCAGGCCATGCTGGCCAAGCGCATGGGCAAAACCCGCATCATTGCCGAGACCGGTGCAGGCCAGCACGGCGTGGCCACCGCCACCATCTGCGCCCGCTACGGCTTGGAATGCGTGGTCTATATGGGCAGTGAAGACGTCAAACGCCAAAGCCCCAACGTTTACCGCATGAAGCTCTTGGGCGCAACCGTCATCCCAGTCGAGTCGGGCAGCAAAACACTCAAAGACGCCTTAAACGAAGCCATGCGCGACTGGGTCGCCAATGTGGACAACACCTTCTACATCATTGGCACCGTGGCGGGCCCGCACCCCTACCCCATGATGGTGCGCGACTTCCAAAGCGTGATTGGCGAAGAGTGCCTCACGCAAATGCCTGAGATGTTCAAGAGCCTGCAAATGGCAGAGCAGCAACCCGACGCGGTCATTGCCTGCGTGGGCGGCGGCAGCAACGCCATGGGCATCTTCTACCCCTACATCGCCCAAGAAAACACCCGGCTGATCGGTGTGGAAGCTGCGGGCGAAGGCATGGACTCGGGCAAACACTCGTGCTCGCTGCAGCTGGGCAGCCCCGGCGTGCTTCACGGCAACCGCACCTACATCCTGCAAGATGACAACGGCCAGATCACCGAAACCCACAGCGTGAGCGCGGGCCTGGACTACCCTGGCGTTGGCCCCGAACACGCATTCCTCAAGGACATCGGCCGCGCCGAGTACGTGGGCATCACCGACAAGGAAGCGCTCGAAGCCTTCCACTACCTGTGCCGCACAGAGGGCATCATCCCCGCCCTCGAGTCGAGCCACGCCGTGGCCTACGCCATGAAGCTGGCCAAAACCCTGCGCGCTGACCAGTCCATTCTGGTCAACCTGTCGGGCCGTGGCGACAAAGACATCGGCACTGTGGCCGACCTGTCCAGCGCTGACTTTTATTGCCGCCCCAGCTGCCAAGGCCAATCGGTCAAAGGTGGTGAGCAGGCTGTGAACTTTGTGAAGTGAGGGCTGTAGCATGAGCCGAATCGATTCCACCCTCTCTGCATTGAAGGCACAAGGCCGCAAGGCCCTGATTCCGTTTGTCACGGCAGGTTTTCCCTTCGCCAATTGCACCCCGGCCCTGATGCACGCCATGGCGGGCGCTGGGGCCGACATCATCGAGCTGGGGGTGCCGTTTTCCGATCCCTCGGCCGACGGTCCAGTGATCCAGAAGGCGGGCGACAAAGCCTTGGCCATGGGCATTGGCCTGGTGCAGGTGCTGGCCATGGTGCGCGAGTTCCGTCAAACCAACACCACCACCCCGGTGGTCCTGATGGGCTACGCCAACCCGGTGGAGCGTTACGACCAGAAGCATGGCACCGACAGCTTCATTCGCGACGCCTGCGCTGCTGGCGTGGACGGCGTGCTGATCGTGGACTATCCGCCTGAAGAATGTGAGGAATTCGCCGCCAAGCTGCGCGCCCACAGCATGGACCTGATCTTCTTGCTGGCCCCCACCAGCACCGACGAACGCATGCAACAGGTGGCACGGGTGGCCAGTGGCTATGTGTACTACGTGTCGCTCAAGGGCGTGACCGGTTCGGGTGCCCTGGACATCGACGCCGTGGAAGCCATGCTGCCGCGCATCCGCCAGCACGTGAGCGTGCCGGTGGGTGTGGGTTTTGGCATCCGCGATGCGGCCACAGCCAAGGCCATCAGCCGCGTGGCCGACGCGGTGGTGATCGGCTCTCGCCTGATCCAGCTGATTGAAAACGAGTCAGCCGACCGGGTCAACACGGTCGCAGCCGACTTCCTGTCTGGCATCCGTCAAGCACTGGACGCCTGAAGGGACGGGCCTGCTCCGCATTCCGGACGCAGGCCCTCAACCCCTTCGCCATGTGAAATGCCCCCTGTGCCGTTTCAACGATAATTCGCCACCGAAGGAGAACCCTCATGAGTTGGCTAGAAAAATTACTCCCCCCCAAGATCCAACACACCGACCCGGCTGACCGCCGCTCTGTGCCCGAAGGCTTGTGGGTCAAATGCCCCAGCTGCGAGACCGTCCTCTACAAGACCGACCTCGAAGAAAACCAGAACGTCTGCCCCGGCTGCTCGCACCACCTGCGCATCGGCGCGCGGGCACGCTTGAACGGTTTCCTTGATGGTGAAGGTCGCTACGAGATCGGCCAGGAAGTGGTCCCTGTCGATGCCTTGAAGTTCAAGGACAGCCGCAAGTACCCCGAGCGCCTGAAAGAAGCCATGAACAACACGGGCGAGACCGATGCCCTGGTGGTCATGGGCGGTGCCGTGCACAGCATCGAGCTGGTGGCGGCCTGTTTCGAGTTCGACTTCATGGGCGGCTCCATGGGCTCGGTCGTGGGTGAACGCTTTGTGCGCGGCGTGGAAACCGCGATTGCGCAAAAAGTGCCTTTCGTGTGCTTCACCGCCACAGGCGGCGCCCGCATGCAAGAAGGCTTGCTCTCGCTCATGCAAATGGCCAAGACCAATGCCGCGCTGACCCGTCTGGCCAAGAAAGGCCTGCCCTACATCAGCGTGCTGACCGACCCGACCATGGGCGGTGTGTCGGCGGGCTTTGCCTTTTTGGGTGACGTGGTCATTGCAGAACCCAAAGCCCTGATCGGCTTTGCCGGTCCTCGCGTGATCGAAAGCACCGTGCGGGTGACCTTGCCCGAGGGCTTCCAGCGCGCCGAGTTTTTGCAAACCAAGGGCGCGGTGGACTTCATCTGCGACCGCCGCGAACTGCGCAAAACCATCGCCAGCACTCTGGCCATGTTGCAGCGCCAGCCCGCCGACGCCGTGAGCTGATCAGCCCTGACAAAAAAACAAAGGCCCTCCGAAGAGGGCCTTTGTTTTTTCTGCAAAACTGAATACAACTCAGACCATCCAGCTCATTTGAAGCTGTGCCAAGAGCATACCCGCGAGTTGCAACACCAGCAGCAAAGCAATGGGCGACAAATCCACCCCGCCAATCAGGGGCACCAGCCTCTGAAAAGGCCTCAGAAATGGCTGGCTCAAGCGCGACACCAAGCTGTACATGGGTGAGCCGGGGTTGACCCAGGACAGCACCGCCAACACCAGCACCAAAGCGCTCAGAGCCGACACCACCAGTTGCGCCATGCCCACCAGACTGACCAGCGGCAGCAAGCCCAAAGCGCCACGACCGCCTGCCACCAGCCACAGCAGTGTGTACTGCACCAGCTTGATGAGGAAGGCCCCCACCAGACTCGACAAATCCCAAGCCGACCATGGTGGCACAACTCGGCGCAGGGGCAACAGCAACCAATCAGTGACAGCAAACACAAATTGGCCCAAAGGCTGGTGGAAAGAAATGCGCTGCCACTGCATCAAAAACCGCAGCAAGCAGGTGCCTGCGATCAGGCCCGCCACCACATCCAACACCAAGCTCACCATCTGGAACAACATCGATTTTTCTCCTGCTCGTGCGATGATACCCAGATGCCTGAACACGAAGCACCATCCCCCGACGTCCTGACGGAATTGCCCTTGTTCCCCTTGGGCACCGTGCTGTTTCCCTGCGCTTTGCTGCCGCTGCAATTGTTTGAACTGCGCTATTTGCAAATGATTGGCGAATGCGAGCGACAGGGCACCGGCTTTGGCGTAGTGACGCTCACCCAAGGCCGCGAAGTGCACCGACCGGGCGCAGCCGCCGAGCAATTTGAAGCCATAGGCACCCGAGTGCAGATAGAGCGCATCGAACGGCCCCAACCGGGTTTGGTCATGGTTTGGTGCCGGGGCGTGGAAAAATTTCGCATCGCGGCCACGCAACAACGCAGTGATGGCTTGTGGCTGGGCCGGGTACATGCCTTGCCGCCCGAACCCGCCGTGCAAGTGCCCGCAGACTTGCAACACTTATCAGCCCAGATGCACGATGCCTTGACCCAGCTGAGCGCCCAGCCCAGCGTGGTGCCGCCATGGAACGAAGCTTGGCGGCTACAGGACTGCAGCTGGCTGTCCCACCGCTGGGGCGAATTGCTGCCGCTGCCTTTGCAGATGAAATACCGACTGTTTGCCCTGCAAGAACCCCTGATGCGGCTGGAGTTGGTGGGCGATCTGGTGGCGCCGATGGAGTCGAGCACCAAGAACCCGAGCGACTCCGGCCAAAAGCCCTCGGCTAACTCTTAAAATAGACAGCTTTGCGCCTTGGCGCAGTCCCAGTCCCTCCGCAACCCCGGTTCAAGTGCTCCAAGCACCTAGCCCAACCACCGCCCGCCATGTCCGACACGAACGCCAACGCCCAAACGGCACCAGCAACTGCACCAGCCCCAGAAGATGAAAACCAGCTGATCGCCGAGCGCCGCGAAAAACTCAAGGCCATGCGCCAAGCGCAAGCCGACGGCAAAGGCGTGGCCTTCCCCAACGACTTCAAGCCCGAGCACCACGCCGCCAACCTGCACCAAGCGCATGGCGACAAAGACGCTGAGGCGCTGAATGGCGAAGGCGTGGCCAAAACCACCGCCAAAGTCGCAGGCCGCATGATGCTCAAGCGCGTCATGGGCAAAGCCAGCTTTGCCACGCTGCAAGATGCCACGGGCCGCATCCAGGTCTATGTGACCCGCGACGACGTGGGTGAAGACCTTTACGCCCTGTTCAAACACTGGGATTTGGGCGACATCGTGGGCGTCGAAGGCCATTTGTTCAAGACCCGCACGGGCGAGCTGTCCATCCACGCCACATCGATTCGCATGCTCACCAAGAGCCTGCGCCCTATGCCCGACAAGTTCCACGGCGTGGCCGACCAGGAAGTCAAATACCGCCAGCGCTATGTGGACCTGATGACCGACGAAGCCGCCCGCAAGCGCTTCATGGCCCGCAGCAAGGCCGTGAGCGGCATCCGTGAATTCATGGTCCAACACGGCTTTTTGGAAGTCGAGACACCCATGCTGCACCCCATCCCCGGTGGTGCCAACGCCAAACCCTTTGTCACGCACCACAACGCGCTGGACCAAGAGATGTTCTTGCGCATCGCGCCCGAGCTGTACCTCAAGCGCTTGCTGGTAGGCGGCTTTGAGCGCGTGTTCGAGATCAACCGCAACTTCCGCAACGAAGGCATCTCGGTGCGCCACAACCCCGAGTTCACCATGATGGAGTTCTACGCCGCGTACTGGAACTACCAGGACCTGATGGGCTTCACCGAAAGCCTGATCCGCGACGCCGCCATGACCGCCGCAGGCACGCTGGACCTGACTTACAACGGCAAGCCCGTGGACTTGAACAAGCCGTTTGCCCGCATGACGATCCGCGAAGCCATCGTCAAGCACACCGAAGCGGGTGACAACGTGGACAACGCCGAGTGGCTGATCAATGCCCTGAAAAAACTGGGCATGAGCGAAGCCAAGGACAAGCTGTCCACCCGCAGCTTGGCTAGCTTGCAGGTGTTTTACTTTGAGGAAACCGTGGAAGACAAGCTCTGGGAGCCGACCTTCATCATGGAGCACCCGACCGAGATCAGCCCCCTGGCCCGCGCCAACGACACGCGCCCCGAAGTGACCGAGCGCTTTGAGCTCTACATCACCGGCCGCGAATTCGGCAACGGCTTCAGTGAGTTGAACGACGCCGAAGACCAAGCTGCACGCTTTCACGCCCAAGTGGCCGCCAAAGACGACGGCGACGACGAAGCCATGTACTACGACCACGACTTTGTGCGCGCGCTCGAATACGGCATGCCACCCGCAGGCGGCTGCGGCATCGGCATCGACCGCCTGATGATGCTGCTGACCGACAGCGCCAGCATCCGCGATGTGATCTTGTTCCCTGCGCTGCGGCACGTACAAGAGTAATTGGAGAAATCCAAATTGAAAATGCCCGCATAAGCGGGCATTTTTTATTTGAAGCTGATTAACTTCACACCAAATAAAGATTGATTTGCTTTTGAATGAAAACTTCTAAATTCAGATCGGCATTTACATAAGCATCATAGGTATTTCCGCTGATCGTGACATCAGACTGGGCTGTCCAATCATAATTTCTATCACCAATGATGTTATCCAAATTCACCGTATCATCCGAACCGCCATCAATACGCATTTGAATACGCCCATCGGAAGTACTGCTGTTATTGGTTGAGAAACTATTCTTGACCCCTAGGGCCAATACATCGCCCATGGTCAATTTCAAAGTATGAGCTACATCTTGGATAATTCCTGAACCAGACAAACCAATATGATTATGAACAGAAAGATCGTCAACTTTTGGTATATCGGCATGCAACGCCGCCAAGTCGTAAACAGGAACATCGGCCGCAAGTACATATTTCCCTATTGACCCAACAACTTCATTTCCAGAAAAAGTTGAAGGACCTGAATTTGTGTTGTAACCCGTAGTCACACCGCTATTCACATCCCACACAGTGGAATTAACCGCTTTAGTTGGACTCAAATTCCCTGCCAAATCCACGAATGTTAAATTAAATTCCCCGGGCTGATAGGTTTGCCTATCCAAATCAAGACGTCCAATCGCATTCTGGACTTTACCATTTAATGAAAAAAGACCTCTCTCATCAGCAAAAAATTTAAATCCATCACTTTGTGAAAAATCTGGCTTATCCAAATCAACCACAAATGATTGATCAGTTGTTTTCAAAATATTACCAGCCAAATCAACAATCGATGCCTTAAGCAAATATTGAGTATTAAAACCATCAACCCCTAAAGTATTCAATTCATTATTAAAAACCCATTGACCATTCGAATTAAGGTCTTGGTAAGACATTGACAATATTTTTCCGCTCGTATCAATTACTTGAACAAGAATTTTAGCGCCAGCGTTAAAAACGGCGCCCTCATTCAAAAAAGAACCTTTAAAGGACAATTTTTGAACGTTCGTCAAAAAATCATTATTATTTAAATTGCCAGAATCTTGGCCCTCACCGAATGAAGTAATACCAATTTGCAATTTATTTGGATCAACACCTGAACCTGTATTGATCTTCAATATTTGGGTGTCTTGTCCTCCGCCGGTGGCGTTGGTGCGGTTGCCGGACGTGTCCACGATCGTGGCGCGCAGGCTGTATTGACCGTCGGTATGCTCGGTAGGGCGTGTCCAGTTCCAAGAGCCTGCACCGGCTGTGGTGCTGGCACTAGTCACGTCCACATAGGTGGTTTCCAGCACGGTGATTCCGTCGGAGGCCAGCAGTTCAAGTTTGACTTTGTCACCATTGGCGGTGAAGTTACTGACCGTGCCGCTGTAAGTCAGTGACTTGTCATTGGTGATGAAGTCAATAGCGCTCACGCCTCTGTCTTCAGTGATGGCAACGATGTCCACAGTGGCTTTGGTGTTGGGATTTGTCGAGCCATCGGGCTGGTTGGTACCGCCGTCGGTGTCCACGATGACCACTTGGGTGTCTTGGCCACCACCGGTGCCGTTGGTGGGAGCTGTGGCGTTGGTGCGGTTGCCAGACGTGTCCACGACCGTGGCACGCAGGGTGTATTGACCATCGGTGTGCTTATCCGAGCGTGTCCAGCTCCAAGAGCCAGCACCGGCTTTGGTGCTGGATGCGCCTGTGACGTCCACGTAGGCGGTTTCCAGCACGGTGGTGCCGTTGGCAGCCAACAGTTCCACTTTGACTTTGTCGCCGTTGGCTGTGAAGTTGCTCACGGTGCCGCTGTAAGTCAACGACTTATCGTTCGTGATGAAGTCAGAGCCGCTGACGCCGCTGTCGTCTGTGATGGCAACAATGTCGATGGTGGCCGTGGTGTTCGGATTGGGCGTTGCTGAAGCCGGACCCCCGCCGCCTCCCCCACCAGCCCCCAACAAAGCCAATGGCGCAGCCAGCAGTGGGTTGAAGCCCGCCACAGCCACCAAGGCCCCGACCGCGGCCCCCGATGCGACCACTTGTTCACCACCCAAGGCCATCCCGATGTGAGAAGCACCATCCGGCAAGTTGCCCATCAAGGCCGCTGTTTGGCCCGACTCTGGCGTGTAGGCGTAATAAACGCCGGGGTCGGTTTCCCCGATGACAGCACCGAAGCCGGGCGCGGTGTATTCGTAGTAATCGGAGATCACCAGATCGGCGTCCTCCCTGCCGTCAAAGCTGATGCGCAAGTCGTTGCCCACGCGCTTGACGCGGATGTTGTCCGGGCCCTGCCCGGTCGTGTTGTCGATGAGTTGGTAGCGTGCGCCGGGGACCGCTTTGATCTTCAGCGCCCCCCACCATGAACCTGGTTCAGGCACATCGTGGGTGGTGGTTTTGGCGTTGCCTTGGTTGCTTTTGACGACGACTTTGTAGGAATTTTTCATGGCAAATGTCTGGGCTGTGGTGTTGCTTTAA
Source organism: Limnohabitans sp. (assembly GCA_017986605.1). Classification (GTDB taxonomy): domain Bacteria; phylum Pseudomonadota; class Gammaproteobacteria; order Burkholderiales; family Burkholderiaceae_C; genus Limnohabitans_A. Next base: position 15,028 of record JAGNVG010000010.1, on the reverse strand, counting down.
GGGCCATCAGCGGCTGGCGCCTGTGACCACAATGTCCACGCGGCGATTGGGCGCATGGCACAGCTTGTTTTCGGGTGTCGGCTTGTTGCCGCAGCGCAGTTTCACCAGGTGCGTGGACCCTTCGCCTTCGATCTTGAAACCCTTGCTGGGTTTCAGACCTCGTTCCTGCAACTGCTGCGCCACCACTTTGGCGCGTTCCAGCGACAACTTGGCATTCGACTTGGGTTGGCCAATCGCATCGGTATGACCAACTACCCGGATGCGCTCCACACCGCTGAAGTCGCGCTTGAGTCTTTGCGCCATGATCTCGATGGCGTTGTAGCTGTTGGCCCGGAGTTCGGACTTGCCGAACTCGAACAAGGCATCTGATTCGAGCGCATACAGCCGCGGCACAGGGGCCTTGGGCACTGGCGGCTTTGCGGCGACAGGTCTTGCGGCGGGGATGGGTTCAGGGGCCCGGGCCAACACGGGTGCGGGCGCCTGACAATCCTGCACAACAGGCGAGCGCGAGATGGTGTGGATTTGTTGCGCGGTGCCAGCCAGCTCGCGCTGCGCCTGTTCAGCGGCCATTTCGGCCAAACGCCCTGGCTCCTGGACCTTGAGAAACAAGGTCTTGCCAGACTGGAAAGTCCAGCTCTGCCCCGCGCCTTGCTTGCCTGCGTGCAACTTCTGGGCATCTGCCAACACCGCATGCAGAACAACCGGCCCGGCCAACGCACAAAACTCGGAGTAGCCGCCTTGCAGCAAGGACGCGTGGTAGCGCCCGTTCAGATAAATGTTGACCGGCTCAGCTTGGGCCTGGGGACCGGGTCGGTAAAGAACAATGCGGGCCTGCTGACTAGGTGCAGCCGCCACTGCGGCATAGCGTGCACCAAAGGGCGCTATCGTTACTGGCTGGGCTAAAAGGACCTCGGCAGGCTCACGACTCGGAACGTCTTGCGCGGCAGCGTGAAAGACACAACACGCGAGCAAAAAACATGTATTTAATGTTTTTGATGAAAAAGTATACCAAGTTCGTTCAGATTCAAGCTTACTCACACAGGCTCCGGCAATATGAGAAAGGCTTGAATGTAACTTAATTTATTAATTGTTTTTAATTGAGAGTCTTTTTAGAGACATAAAAATAGAAAAGAAAAACCAGAGTTTATGCAGCCGGTCCCAGTCTTGCGATCAAATCCAGCCGTGTTTTGGGCGCCCGGCCGTGGCATGAACCTACCGACGCGGCAAACGGGGCGCCTCCTCCACCACCTCGCGGGCCTCAACATCGACGACTTGGTCATCATGGGCGAACGGCGCATCGCGTTCTCTGACACCCTCACCTGGCCCTGCACGAAAACCACCTTGCCTGAAGTTCTGGCGCATGGCGCTGAACTGCTGCCACACCATCACCACCTGAGGCTTGCGGCCTGTCAAGAGCCAACGGAGCGTTGCATAAACGGTGTAGCAGACCACACCAAAAAGTAAAACCAACAGAAATACAAGCCCAAGCAAGGCCATGAAGATTTTGACGACCCAGTTCATCTTGCGCTGATTTCCTTATTTTGAATGCATGAAAAACACCCCATGCAGGTCATGCCCGACTGGATCGGCCATCCATGGAACCTTGGGGCAAGTCCACAGATGACAAGACGCAACATCGCAAATGGTGTGGTCTGTTTCAAAGCAAGCGTTCGAGCGCCTGCATGTAGTCGCTGGACCGAACCAGCTCGTCCCAAGGGCGGGCGGGTGATCGGGGCAACAGGTTCAGGCGTCGCTCTTCGCTAACCTCGCTGGGTGTCCAGCGGCTTTTGAGAGCGGCTTCGGCCAGCTGGTCGAGCACCTCGTCCAGTTCTGCACCGCCGTTCACGGCCGAGCGGTTGCACAGCAGGGCCAAGTCGCACCCCGCATGCAGCGCAGTCATGACCGCTTCGGTGTAGTTGAGGGTGCGGCCATCCATCTGACGTGCCGCAGCCATAGAGAGGTCGTCGGTACAGACCACGCCTTGGAAGCCCAACTGCTCTCGCAAAATGTCTTGGAGCCAACGCTTCGAAAAACCCGCTGGGCGGCTGTCGACCTTGCTGTAGATCACATGGGCAGGCATAACGGCGGTCAGCACACTGGTGAGCCAGCGGTACGGCTGTGCGTCGTCGGCCAAGATGGCTTTGAGGCCGCGTTTGTCCACGGGCAGCGCCACGTGAGAATCGGCCTTGACGGCCCCATGTCCGGGAAAATGTTTGCCACAGTTGCCCATGCCCGCCTGCAGCAGGCCCTGCATCAGGCTGCGGGCCAGCAGGCTCACCACACGCGGGTCGCGGGCCAAAGCGCGGTCACCGATGACGCCGCTCTCGCCGTGGTCAAGGTCAAGTACCGGGGTGAAGCTGAAATCCACCCCACAAGCGCGCAGCTCGCTGGCCAGCACAAAGCCCGCCGAGGTGGCCGCTTCACAGGCCTTGAGCACGCCCGAGCCGGGCAGGCCTTTGTCGTCCTGCCCCCAAAGCTCGCCCAGTGCGCGCATGGGTGGCAGGTGGGTGAATCCGTCGGTGCGAAAGCGCTGCACGCGCCCGCCTTCGTGGTCCACCGCAATCAAAAGATCGGGGCGGAGGTTTTTGATGTCGGCACACAGCTCGGTCAGCTGCGCACGGCTATGCCAGTTGCGGCCAAACAAAATCATGCCGCCCACGAGCGGATGCGCCAGGCGGCGACGGTCCACAGCGGTCAGTGTGGTGCCGGCAATGTCAATGATCAGGGGGGCGTGCTGTGTCATGGGGTGTCCATTCAATGTGGGGCGCCAGCGCGGCAAATCAAGGGTGCGGTGCGACTTGAGTCTCGACCACGCAAAAACTGGCCGCGTATTCGGACTCGTCGGTCACGGTGATGTGGGCGCTGAGGTTTTTGGCTTCAAACCAAGCTTTGAGCTCACCGTGCAGCACGATGAACGGCTGACCACTGGGCAGCTTGCCTATTTCGCAGAGGCGCCAGGTCATGGGCATGCGCATACCCAGCCCAATGGCTTTGCTGAAGGCCTCTTTGGCCGAAAACCGGGTGGCCAAGTAGCGCACACCGCGCTCGGGCCAACGAGCACTGCGGGCTTTCCAGGTGGCCATTTCGGCGTCGCTCAACACCTTGGCGGCAAAGCGCTCACCGTGCCGCTCCAGGCTGGCTTGGATGCGGCGGATGTCGCAGATGTCAGTGCCGATGCCGTAGATCATTTTTTCAGGCAAGCCAAATACGCTTGCACCGTGGCGGTGTAACCCAGCTCCAGCGCATCGGCCATGAAGGCGTGGCCAATCGAGACTTCTTGCAGGCCTTTGACGGCCGCTACAAAGGTGGGCAGGTTGTCACGGTTGAGGTCGTGACCGGCATTCAAGCCCAGCCCCGCTTGTGTTGCGGCTACTGCGGCATCGGCGTAGCGCTGTAGCTGCTGGTCTTGCTCTGGTGTTCCAAAGGCTGCGGCATAAGGCTCGGTATAAAGCTCAACCCGGTCAGCACCCACAGCGCGGGCAGCGGCCATTTGTTCAGGTGCAGGGTCCATGAACAGGCTCACGCGCACCCCTAGGGCCTTGCACTCGTTGATCAAAGGTGTCAGGCGCTCAGCGTCTTGCGGGAATGTCCAGCCGTGGTCGCTGGTGAACTGACCTTCGCTGTCAGGCACAAAGGTCACCTGGTGCGGGCGCACGGCACGCACGTGGTCCATCAGGTTGTGAAAGGGGTTGCCTTCGATGTTGAACTCGCGCTCGGGCCAGGCCTGCATCAGGGCGGTCAACTCGGGCACATCGCTCGCGCGGATGTGCCGCTCATCCGGCCGGGGGTGGATGGTGATACCGTTCGCGCCCGCTTGCAGGCACAGTTCAGCAGCACGGACCACACTGGGAATGCCCAAGTGACGAGAGTTGCGCAACAAGGCGACTTTATTGACGTTGACCGACAAGGCCACGCGTTGAGGTGTGTTCATAGGGTTTGCAGATCCAGCATCATTTGGCGAGTGCGCAAAGCACCCACACCGCAATGGTAGTTGAGCATGAGGCGCAGGGGGCGCTGCAGCGGTCCGAGCAAGTCGGCACATTCGCGCAGCAAAGCGGCCATCGGACTGGGGTCGTCGAGCGCCGCTTGCAGCGCACGCCATTGCGCACCCTGCAAAGCGTGTCGGCTGCCCTCGGGCACCCATTGAAGCCCCGCTTCTGGCACCAAGGTGTAGAAGCCTTCAGGCTCCAGCGGCTTGAGCGTCAGGGTTTGCAAGTTGAGTGCAGGCAGCAAGCCCATGTTTTTAAGCAACAGCAGTTCAAAGGCACGCAAGGCCCATTGCAGGGCGTCGGGGTCGCCGCTGGCGAGCAAACGCACGGCTGCAGCATAAACCTCAAACAGATGCGGATGGGGGTCGTCTCGCGCCGTCAGGCGCATCAGCAACTCATTGATGTAATACCCCGACAACAATGCTTCGCCGGTAGGCATGACGTGCCCGCCGACCCATTCGGCCGATTTGAGGGTGCGGATATCGCCGTCGCCACCAAACGCCAGCGACAAAGGCTGCAGCGGCAAGAGCACCGGGCGAAAACTGGATGTGGGCCGTTTGGCCCCTTTGGCCACCAAAGCCACCCGGCCATGATGGCGAGTGAAGACTTCCAGAATCAAACTGGTTTCGCTCCAGTCGTAGCGGTGCAGCACATAGGCTGGCTCGTCTGCAATCCGCTTGGTAGCCATTGACAGCGAGATTACTCGTAGCCGAAGCTGCGCACACGCGCTTCGTCGTCGGCCCAGCCCGAGCGCACTTTGACCCACAGCTCAATGAACACCTTGGCGTCCAGCAGCTTTTCCAACTCGACACGGGTTTCGGTGCCAATGCGCTTGAGCTTTTCGCCCTTGTCACCGATCACCATGGCCTTGTGGCCTTCGCGCTCGACCACGATGGTGGCGGCAATGCGCAACATGCGCTTGGACGTGCGGCCCGCTTCTTCTTCAAATTTATCGATCACCACCGTGGAGGTGTAGGGCAACTCGTCACCCGTCAGGCGGAAGAGTTTTTCACGCACCATTTCGCTGGCCAAAAACTTTTCGCTGCGGTCGGTGAGTTCGTCTTCGGCGTGCCACCAGGGCTGCTCAGGCAGGTATTTTTCGCAAATATCGAGCAAGCGCACGATGTCTTTGGGTTGCTTGGCCGACATGGGCACAAACTCGGTGAAGGCGTGACGCTCGTGCATGCTTTGCAGCCATGGCGCAATATCGCCACGGCGATGCACATTGTCGAGTTTGTTGGCTACCAACAAGACCGGGATGCCGGGCTTGAGCAGCGCCAGCACTTTGGCGTCGGCCGTGGTGAAGCTGCCCGCCTCGACCACAAACAGAACCAAGTCCACATCGCTGACAGCGCCGACCACGGTTTTGTTCAGCGACTTGTTGAGCGCGGTGCCGTGGATGGTCTGGAAACCGGGCGTGTCTACAAACACATACTGCGCTGCGCCTTGGGTACGGATGCCGGTGATGCGGTGGCGCGTGGTTTGGGCTTTGCGCGAGGTGATGCTGATTTTTTGCCCCACCAGAGCGTTGAGCAACGTCGACTTGCCCACGTTGGGCTTGCCCACAATGGCCACCAAGCCGCAGCGCTGGCCTTCCACCGGCACAGTTGCGGGAGCAGCTGCAACCGGGGGCAAGGCGGCGTCTTCCGACGCATCGCGTGGCTGGATGGTCACACCCGCGATTTGCACAGGGCGGCGCATGGTTTGCTCTTGCGGTGTGCGTTCAGTTTCAGGCATTTTTTTATCGGTACTCATGCGGCGCTTTCGGATTTCAAGGTGAGCAGCATGGCGGCAGCCGCTGCTTGTTCGGCAGCGCGACGCGATGCGCCCGAGCCTTGTTGGGTTTGGCGCAATTCGGTCACTTCGCAAGAGACCTCGAACTGCTGGCGGTGCGCCGCACCGGATGTGCCGACCACGGTGTATTTGGGCAGCGCGAGCTTGCGCCCTTGCAACCACTCTTGCAGCTCGGTCTTGGGGTCTTTGCCAACGGCCTGCATGTCGGGTTTGATCTCCACCTGTGCAAACAAGCGCTCGACCAAAGCTTGAGCATCCTTGTAGCCACCGTCCAGGTACACGGCACCAATGATCGCTTCCAGCGCGTCGGCCAAGATGGAGGGACGGTTTTGACCACCTGAGCGCATTTCGCCCTCGCCCAGCCGCATCACCGAGGACAAATCCAGGGTTTTGGCTACTTGATGCAAAGTGTCTTGCTTGACCAGATTGGCCCGCACACGCGACAAATCACCTTCCGGCAAGCTGGCCAGCTGGGTGTACAGCAAGTGTGCAACCGAGAGGTTCAGCACCGAATCACCCAAAAACTCCAAGCGCTCATTGTGGTCTGCGCTGAAACTGCGGTGAGTGACGGCCTGCTGCAACAAACCCGGCTGCCGAAAGGCATAGCCCAAGCGTATTTGCAGTTCAGACAGAGCAGGAGATGTGGCCACGCTCACCTCAGTCAAAAGCGCCAATGCGCTTGAGGTTGCCAAAGTTCATCCAGACAAAGAACGCTTTGCCCACGATGTTGGCATCGGGCACAAAGCCCCAATAGCGCGAATCCAAAGAGTTGTCGCGGTTGTCACCCATCATGAAGTAATGCCCCTCTGGCACTTTGCAGGTCACGCCTTCGACGGTGTAGTTGCAGTTTTCACGACCGGCAAACGGATCAGCACCCGGCACGAATGCGGGGCGGTCATCGTCTTGAATGGTCTGGTGCGGCTTGGCTCCTAGCGTCTCGCTGCGGTGCTTGAAGTAACGCATGGTCGATTCATCAAAAAAGTCGGGCAGCGCTTGGGTCGGCAGCACTTTGCCATTGATGGTGAGCTTCTTGTTCAAATACGCCACCTCGTCACCGGGCACACCCACGACACGCTTGATGTAGTCGACTGTCGGCTTGGGCGGGTAACGAAAAACCATCACGTCGCCGCGCTGCACGGGCGTGCCTTGCGTGACCTTGATGTTGGCCACAGGCAGACGGATACCGTAATGGAATTTGTTCACGAGGATCAAATCACCAATGTGCAGAGTCGGGATCATCGAACCGGACGGAATCTTGAATGGCTCAAACAAAAATGAGCGCAAGATGAACACGACCACGATGACCGGAAACAAGCCCGCAGTCCAGTCCAGCCACCAAGGTTGCATCAGCAATTTTTCTTGGGCGTCCTTCGTATCGGTATCCACCTTGTCTATGCCCATCTTGGCCAAATCTGCACGGCGCTGTGCTGTTTCGGCTTCCAGTTGAGCGGCAGCTTTTTGGCGCTGAGGCAAAAACACAAAACGCTCGGCCAGCCAATAAACACCCGTGACCACAGTGGCCGACAACAACAGCAGCGCGAAGTTGCCCTCGATGAACCCCGTGTACCAAGCACCGGCATAGCCCACAAAAGCGGCCAGCACCAAAGACGTTAAAAACTGCATCAATCTTCCACCTGCAAAATGGCCAAGAATGCCTCTTGAGGCACCTCGACCGAACCAATTTGTTTCATGCGCTTTTTACCCGCTTTTTGCTTTTCAAGCAGCTTGCGTTTGCGCGAAATATCACCACCGTAACACTTGGCCAGCACGTTTTTGCGCAAGGCCTTGATGCTTTCACGGGCAATGATGTTGGCTCCAATGGCTGCCTGAATCGCCACATCGAACATTTGGCGGCTGATGATCTCGCGCATCTTGGCCACCACGGCACGACCGCGGTACTGCGACTGCGAACGATGCACGATGATGGACAGCGCATCGACCTTTTCGCCGTTGAGCAAAATGTCGACCTTGACCACGTCAGATGCGCGAAATTCCTTGAATTCGTAATCCATCGAGGCATAGCCACGGCTGACCGATTTGAGCTTGTCAAAAAAGTCCAGCACGATCTCGCCCAGCGGCATTTCATAGGTCAGCATGACCTGGCGTCCGTGGTAGGCCATGTTCATCTGCACACCGCGTTTTTGGTTGGCCAGCGTCATCACAGGGCCGACATAGTCTTGCGGCATGTAAAGATGCACGGTGACGATAGGCTCCCGGATCTCCTGCAGCTTGCCTTGGTCTGGCATTTTGGAGGGGTTCTCGACCATGACCACTTCGCCACCCGGCTGGACTACTTGGTACACCACGCTGGGCGCGGTGGTGATCAAGTCCTGGTCAAATTCGCGTTCCAGACGCTCCTGCACGATTTCCATGTGCAACAAGCCCAAAAAGCCACAGCGGAATCCAAAGCCCAGCGCCTGAGAGACTTCGGGCTCGTAGTGCAGTGACGCATCGTTGAGCTTGAGCTTTTCAAGCGCATCACGCAGGCCGTCATATTGGTTGGCTTCGGTCGGGTACAAACCGGCAAACACCTGGGGCTGAATTTCCTTGAAGCCAGGCAAGGCCTCGGCAGCAGGGCCCATATTGTTGGGCAGCTTTTTTTCCAGCGTCACGGTGTCGCCCACCTTGGCCGCCTGCAATTCTTTGATGCCCGCGATGATGTAACCCACCTCGCCTGCCCTGAGCAACTGGCGCGGCTCGTTGGCTGGAGTGAAAACGCCCAGACTGCCCGCTTCATAAACGGCATTGCTGGCCATCATGCGGATACGCTCGTTTTTGAGCAACTGACCATCGACCACGCGCACCAGCATGACCACGCCGACATAGCTGTCAAACCAGCTGTCGATGATCATGGCGCGCAAGGGCGCATCAGGATCACCCTTTGGCGGCGGAATGCGGGCCACAACCGCTTCCAGAATTTCCTCAATCCCCATGCCGGTTTTAGCCGAACAAGGAATGGCGTCGGTCGCATCAATACCGATCACGTCTTCGACTTCTGCTCGGGCATTGTCCGGATCGGCGTTGGGCAAATCCATCTTGTTGAGCACGGGCACCACTTCCACACCCAAGTCGAGCGCGGTGTAACAGTTGGCCACGGTTTGTGCTTCAACGCCCTGGCTGGCATCCACCACCAGCAAGGCGCCTTCGCAAGCCGACAGTGAACGCGACACTTCATAAGAGAAGTCCACATGACCAGGTGTGTCGATCAGGTTGAGGTTGTAAACCTGACCATCTTTGGCCTTGTAGTGCAACGCAGCAGTTTGCGCCTTGATGGTGATGCCACGCTCTTTCTCGATGTCCATCGAGTCCAGCACTTGGGCTTCCATCTCACGCGCTTCGAGACCACCACACCGTTGAATCAAGCGATCGGCCAGCGTGGATTTGCCATGGTCAATGTGGGCAATGATCGAAAAATTTCTGATGTGATTCATCAAGCAACGTCTGCAAGTGTTTGTGGATCAATGATCCGTAAAAGAAAAAAGGGCGCGTCTGGTGGAGACGCGCCCTGAACCAACAATCTATGGCAACTGCGATAGTTGGAGCTTCATTGTAGGCAAATTGGCCCACACGCACAGCCCCAAAAACACGGTTGGCAGGTCGTTGCTGCTTTGCAACATGGACTTTATGCACAAGTTATCCACAATCATTTTAATATCTGATTGAACAACTTGTGGGTCGTCTGTGGATCACCGGTGGACTCCTCTGTGGAATCTCGCATCGTGAATTCAGCCCTGCGCTTTATGCCATCAATTCATGGTCAAGACGCTTGATTTTAGCCAAATTCGTTATGAGAGAACAATAAAGTTAGTTGGCGCAAACTTTAAAAAAATTTTGCGGTGCCCCAAAAAACGGGCTTTCAGTCACGCCAAATCCCTGATTTGAACCCAATGCCCTCCCAAGCGCTGTGGACTCTTGACAAGTTCAGGCGCTCATTTGCCAGGGCGGATGAGGACATATTGGGCACCATCGCCACGGCGAATGAGCACATTGATGGGCCGATTTTTATCCACTCGGGTCAAGATCAATTCAAAATCTTTGAGCGAGGTCACTTCGGCATTGGCAACGGCCAGGATCAAATCACCTTCCCGAATGCCGGCTCGAGCGGCCATATCCGTGGCAGCGTCCACACGCACACCACCACGGACGCGGAATTCTTTCTTTTGCGCGTCGGTCAAATCACTGACCATCAAGCCCCAAGGCTGCCCAGCCGTCGCTTGTGCTTTTTTCTCAGTTGAGAGTCCGCTCACTTTTTCGGGCTCAATTTCGGCCACAGTGATGCTCATGTCCTTGGTACCCCCACGACGGAAAACCGTGATGCCAACTTTGCTGCCAGGCTTGGTGTTACCGACAGCACGTGGCAAATCTGCAGGCTTGTCGATCGCCTTACCATCAAAGCGTGTGATGATGTCTCCAGCCTCCAAGCCTGCTTTATCTGCAGGCGAGCCTTCTTCCACACCACGCACCAAGACGCCTTGCGTCTTACCCAAACCAATGGACTCAGCCACTTCTTTGGTCACGGGTGCAATTTGAACGCCGATACGTCCACGGCTGACGCGCCCACTGACGCGCAGTTGCTCACTGACGCGCATCGCTTCGTCCATAGGAATGGCAAATGAGATGCCCATGAAGCCACCGGAGCGAGAATAAATCTGGCTGTTGATACCCACAACTTCTCCACGCATATTGATCAGTGGACCGCCAGAATTGCCTGGGTTGATCGCCACATCGGTCTGGATGAATGGCAAGTAGTCACCTGTGTCGCGCTGTTTGGCGCTCACGATGCCTGCAGTGACTGTGTTTTCAAGGCCAAAAGGCGAACCGATCGCCATGACCCATTCCCCCACGCGCAAACGGCTCACATCACCAACCTTCACGGCAGGTAAACCGGTCGCCTGAATCTTCACAACCGCCACATCCGTGCGCTTGTCGGCTCCAACGATACGGGCTTTGAACTCCCGTTTGTCGGTCAAGGTCACCAACACTTCATCGGCACCATCGACCACGTGTGCATTGGTCATGATGAATCCATCTGCGCTCAAGATAAATCCCGAGCCCACGCCTCTGGGTTGTGCGTCTTCTTGTGGTCTGTTTTGACGCGGCGCTTGACGGGGAGCATTCGGAATAGGCACACCAAAAAAGCGACGGAACAGCTCCTGCATCTCTTCATCAGGTCCTCCAGAGCTGGCTTCATTCGGACGGGCCTTCTCCAGCGTTCGAATGTTCACCACAGACGGTCCTACCTGCTCCACCAACTCAGTGAAGTCAGGCAACCCGCGGACGATCTGGCCTTGTGCCATGGCGGCATTGGACATACCCAAGCCCAATGCACCCAATAGAGCCACCATCACCATGACAGTGGCGGTACGTTGATTCCAAATGCCTTTGAACACACTGCCTCCTTGGACTTTTAAAACCATTTGCTGAACGCCTTTCAGATGGCGACAACAGCGTTGACTTCAAGCTCTCACTGCACATCGTCGGCATGATCGCCAGACTTTTGTTCTACCCTGCGCCGCGAATATACCGCGCACCGCAAACCGTGCCACATCTGGGGAATAGGGTGCGACTCCAGCCAAACAAATTTAGGGGGCAAACGCTGCGCCCCCTGCACAGGACGCAGGACAAGCCCCAACGCCGACCCCAGATCCAGCAAGACCTGCAGCTGCACTTGCAGTTCCCGGCCTTGAACATCTCGCCACAACCAGAGCTCACCCGTCCAAACAAGAGCCCCTTCGGTCAATATGTCGATTGAACTGGCATACAGGGCAACACCCAACAAAGTACCCCACAGTGCCCATGACCAGATGACCCCCGAAACGTCCGTGTTTAACTGCCAAAACCCCAGCCCCAACGCTCCGCAGAAAGCCAGCATCCAGACCACGCGGCGGCCCCAAACAAAACGCCCCACCGGGAAAACCACAGGTGGGGCGTTGTGCATGTGGGCTGCCTGCCAATGAAAGGTCAGATCCGTTTGAACACCAGCGAACCGTTGGTGCCACCGAAACCGAAGTTGTTTTTCAGGGCCACATCGATTTTCATATCCCGTGCCGTGTTAGCACAGTAGTCCAGATCACACTCAGGATCAGGGTTCAGCAAATTGATCGTTGGAGGCACTTTTTGATGGTGCATCGCCAACACGGTGAACACGCTCTCAATTCCACCTGCGCCACCCAAGAGGTGACCGGTCATGGATTTGGTCGAGCTGACCACCGTTTTGTACGCATGGTCGCCCAAAGCCGCCTTGATGGCATTGGTCTCGTTGATGTCACCCAACGGTGTGGATGTGCCGTGCGCATTCAGATAATCGATCTGGTCTGCATTCACACCCGCGTTGCGCATGGCATTGAGCATGGCGCGGCGCGGGCCGTCCATGCTTGGCGCAGTCATGTGACCGGCGTCGGCGCTCATGCCATAGCCACCCAGCTCGGCATAAATCTTGGCACCGCGGGCTTTGGCGTGCTCGTACTCTTCGAGCACCATCACGCCAGCCCCTTCGCCGAGCACAAAACCATCACGGTCCTTGTCCCAAGGGCGGGACGCGGCTGTGGGGTCATCGTTGCGGGTCGACAAGGCGCGCATGGCGGCAAAGCCACCCACACCCAGTGGCGAGACGCAAGCTTCAGAACCCCCTGCGATCATGACATCAGCGTCACCGTACTCGATCAAACGACCGGCTTCACCAATGCTGTGCAAACCTGTGGTGCAAGCCGTCACAACGGCCAAGTTAGGCCCTTTGAAACCACTGCGCATCGACACATGCCCCGAGATCATGTTGATGATCGAGGCAGGCACGAAAAATGGGGAAATACGCCGCGCACCGCGCGCCGTGTATTCGCTGTGGGTGTCTTCGATCAGCGGCAAACCACCAATGCCAGAGCCAATCACCACACCGATTCGGCAGGCCTCTTCTTCACTCAAGGCGTCGCCCGTGGGCAAACCAGCATCCTGAATGGCCTGGGCTGCGGCGGCGATACCAAAGTGAATAAAGCGGTCCATCGTCCGAGCTTCTTTGCTCGATATGTAGGACTCAAGATCAAAATTCTTGACTTCACCCGCGAACTTACAGGCTATCGCTGAAGCATCAAAACGAGTGATCGGAGCAATACCGGACTGACCGGCAAGCAGGTTGGACCATGCATCCGCCACCGTGTTGCCCACGGGGCTGATGCATCCCAAACCCGTGACAACAACGCGGCGCCGGGTCATCGTCGATCAGGCCTTCTTGCTTTGGGCGTAGTCGATCGCAGCTTGCACCGTGGTGATTTTTTCTGCGTCTTCGTCAGGAATTTCGATGCCGAACTCGTCTTCGAGTGCCATCACCAGTTCCACCGTGTCCAGGGAGTCGGCACCCAGATCAGCCACGAAGGCTTTTTCGTTGGTGACTTGTGACTCTTCAACGCCGAGTTGTTCAGCAATGATTTTTTTGACACGTGCTTCGATATCGCTCATGGGGTCCCTCTGAGGGTTGTGAAAAATGAAGATTTTACCTGTCCGGAAGGGGTTTCCGAAAAATCAGGCCATGAACATGCCACCATTGACATGCAATTCTTGTCCGGTGACATAGCCCGCGTGGCTTCCAGCCAAGTAGGCCACTGCGTGAGCGATGTCATCGGGTTTGCCCAAATGGCCCAGAGGAATCTGGCCCAGCAAGGCTTTTTGTTGTTCTTCAGGCAGGCTGGCGGTCATGTCGGTTTCAATGAAACCGGGGGCCACACAGTTGACCGTGATGTTGCGGCTGCCCAACTCACGGGCCAGCGCTCGGGTCATGCCCGCCACACCAGCCTTGGCCGCTGCGTAGTTGGCCTGACCGGGGTTGCCCGATGCGCCCACCACACTGGTGATGCTGATGATGCGGCCATAACGCTGCTTCATCATGGGGCGGATCACCGCGCGGCTCATGCGGAACACCGCCTTGAGGTTGGTGTCGAGCACCGCATCCCAATCGTCGTCCTTCATGCGCATGGCCAAGGTGTCGCGGGTGATGCCCGCGTTGTTGACCAGCACTTGCAAGCCGCCGTGCTCCTTGACGATGGCGTCGATCAGGGCTTCGCCTGCGGCGGCATCGTTCACATTCAGGTTGGCCCCACGGCTGCCGGGGAAGGCCGACAGGGCTTGGCTGATTTTGGCGGCACCGTCATCGCTGGTGGCGGTACCAATGACCACGAAGCCTTGCTGGGCCAAATGCAAGGCAATGGCAGCACCAATGCCACGTGATGCGCCTGTGACCAGTGCAATCTGTTTTTGTGCTTCGCTCATGCGAGGAGTCCTTTCACTTCAGCCAAGGTGGCGGGGTCGTACAGCGCCACGCCGTTCAATTCAGTGTCAATCCGCTTGGTCATGCCCGCCAGCACCTTGCCGGGGCCGCATTCAACCAAGGTCGTCACACCGCGGGCCTTGATGGCCTGCACGCACTCAACCCAGCGCACAGGGCCAAAGGCTTGCCGGTACAGCGCGTCGCGGATGCGGTCGGCATCGGTTTCAATGGCCACATCGATGTTGTTGAGCACCGGGATCTGGGGCACGCCCAAAGTCAGGGTGGCCAGTTTTTCGCGCAGCTTTTCTGCGGCGGGCTTCATCAGGCTCGAATGGAAAGGCGCCGACACGGGCAAGAGCAGCGCACGCTTGGCACCCATGCCCTTGAGCACTTCGCAGGCTTTGTCGACCGCCGCCTTGCTGCCCGCGATCACGGTTTGCGCCGCGTCGTTGAAGTTGACAGCTTCCACCACTTCAACGCTGTCTGCGGCAAATGTGGCTTGGGCTTGTTTGCAGCCCTCCATGACTTTGTCGGAGGCCAGCCCCAAAATCGCGGCCATCGCGCCCACACCCACAGGCACGGCTTCTTGCATGGCAGCGGCGCGCAAACGCACCAGCGGCGCGGCTTGCGACAGCGTCAACACGCCCGAAGCCACCAAGGCGCTGTATTCGCCCAACGAGTGACCCGCCACCACGGACGGCTTGGCACCCCCCTCGGCCAGCCAAGCGCGGTAAGCGGCCACGGCCGACACCAGCATCACCGGCTGCGTGTTGGTGGTCATGGCCAGCGCTTCTTTGGGGCCTTCGTGGATCAGTTTTGCCACATCTTCGCCCAAGGCGTCAGAGGCTTCTTTGAGGGTTTCGTGCACCACGGGGTGGTCACCCCAGGCGTCGAGCATGCCCACCGATTGGGAGCCCTGACCGGGAAATACAAAAGCAAATGTCGTCATGTGCAAATGGGGTATCTGAAAAGAATGCAGGTGAGCGTGCCG
>JAGNVG010000101.1 GCA_017986605.1 Limnohabitans sp. | reverse complement strand
GGGGTTCAGAGGCGCTTCGCTTTGCCACATCACTCCGGCCCCTGAGCCCAACACACCAGCGTGGGGGCAGCGCCGCACACGCCCCTTGCGGATTCAACACCTAGAATGAACCCCATCAAACACCAAACATGCAATAAAATGCATGCAACCTTAATCCGGAGACCCAAAACATGAACCAAGCCTACATTTGCGATGCGATCCGTACCCCCTTTGGCCGTTACGGTGGTGCTTTGAGCAGCGTGCGCACCGACGACCTGGGCGCGGTGCCCCTGCGCGCCCTGATGGCCCGCAACCCCAATGTGGACTGGGCTGCTGTGACCGATGTGCTTTACGGCTGCGCCAACCAGGCCGGTGAAGACAACCGCAACGTGGCCCACATGAGCAGCTTGCTGGCCGGTTTGCCCATCGACGTGCCCGGTGCCACCATCAACCGACTGTGTGGCTCGGGTTTGGATGCCATCGGCACTGCTGCCCGTGCTATCAAGGCCGGTGAAGCGGGTTTGATGATCGCGGGTGGTGTCGAGAGCATGAGCCGCGCCCCGTTTGTCATGCCCAAGGCCGAAACCGCCTTCAGCCGCAGCAACGCTGTGTACGACACAACCATTGGCTGGCGCTTTGTCAACAAACTGATGAAGGCGCAATACGGCGTGGACTCCATGCCCGAGACGGCCGAGAACGTGGCCATCGACTACAAAATTGAGCGCGAAGCGCAAGACCTGATGGCCTACAACAGCCAGTTGCGTGCCGTGGCCGCCATCAAGGCCGGGCACTTGGCCCGCGAGATTGTGGGCGTGAGCATTCCCCAGAAAAAGGGGGACGCGATCATTGTTGACACCGACGAACACCCCCGCGAAACCAGCCTTGAAGCACTGGCCAAGCTTAAAGGCGTGGTGCGCCCGGACGGCACCGTGACGGCAGGCAATGCCTCTGGCGTGAACGACGGCGCTTGCGCCTTGCTCTTGGCCGATGAAGCCACCGCCGCCAAAAACGGATTGACACCCAAAGCCCGCATCGTGGGCATGGCCACCGCTGGCGTTGCACCACGCGTCATGGGCATTGGCCCCGCGCCTGCCACGCTCAAGGTGCTGGCGCAAACCGGCCTGACCATTGACCACATGGACGTGATCGAGCTGAACGAAGCCTTTGCTGCGCAAGGCTTGGCCGTGCTGCGCATGTTGGGCCTGAAAGACGACGACGCCCGAGTGAACGCTTGGGGCGGCGCGATTGCTTTGGGCCATCCGCTGGGTGCATCAGGGGCCCGTTTGGCCACCACCGCCATCAACCGCTTGCAACAGACAGCAGGTCGCTACGCGCTGTGCACCATGTGCATTGGCGTGGGGCAGGGCATTGCGCTGATCATCGAGCGGGTTTGATCCACGGCCCCCAGATCAAGTCCGGGGTGACCATTTTTTCAGGACCGGGGTGACACCTCGGGCCACCAGCCCCTTCGGGGGCTTTTTTGTGCCTGCTCGAGTTCTTCGGGGCTGACTTCGATTTCCATGCGCAAGAGGGCAGCGCCCATGGCTTTACCCAAGTTGTCCAGACGCAGGTTGCGAGCGCCGCCCCCTTGCAATGCACCATGCAAAACGAACTTCATGGCCAGGATATTGGGCAATGGCCAAGCATCGACCTGGCCGGGCAGCCAGGGCGCAAAGTGGGCTTGTACTTTGGCGGCGGTCACTTCTCGTGCAAGGATGCGGTAGCCCGCTTCGTTCCAGGCGAACAGGCCAAAGTCCACCCAGTCGGCTTTGTCGCCGCTGCGGGCGTGTGCCAGTTGAACCAGCGGAATGCGCAGGGTGGTGTTCATGCTTGCACCTCCAGCATTTCAACGTGTGCTTTCACAAGATGTCGATCGATCAGCGTAGGCCAAATGCCCAACAATTCACTGCTGCTGTTCATGCCCTGAAAGCCGCAGGTGTAGGCGGGGCCACTCAGAGCCATCCACGGAAAGAGCCTGCCAAAGCCATCGGCGGCCACTTTGCTGGGCGTGCGCAAAACCATGCGCACCCAGATTTCATGCCGTTCGTTGAGTTCGGCCTTGGTGGGCAAAGGTGCCAAAGCACCATGCGCGGAGTTCAGGCCTGGGTACTCCACAAACAATTCATCGAAAGGGATTTTTCGTTCACGCAGCTGCGTGCGGACGATCGCTTCAGCCGCTTGCACTTTGTCCCAGGCATCAGGCCATGAAAATCCCCAAGTGACATCGGCTTTGAAGCCCTCTTTGAATCCCGCCACGACCTTGAGTTGCTTGGTGGGTGCGCTGCCTTGGGCGCCCGTCAAGCGCACGCGGTTGTCGCCCTCATCGGTCAATTCAATCTGCCCCATGTCGAGCACGACATCAGGAGAGAAATAGGCGTGCGGGTTGTGCACTTCGTACAGCAGTTGCTGGCGCACGGTGTCGAAGTTCACCAAACCACCTGTGCCTGGCGCTTTGGTCAGGATGGCCGTGCCATCGGCAAAAACCTCGGCAATCGGGTAGCCCATGTGCGCCAGATCCGGGATGTTTTGCCAATGGCTTTGGTCGCCAAAATTGCCGCCGCTGCCCTGACCTGAGCACTCCAGCAAATGCCCCACCGTGAGGCCCTGGGCCAGGCGGTTGAAATCTTGCGCAGAAGCGGCGTTGCTCAGCTTCCAGCCCAGAGCATGCACCAGTGGTCCCAAAAAAAGTGCTGCATCGGCCACACGCCCTGTGATCACGATGTCGGCACCTTGGTCCAACGCGTCAACGATGGGTTGTGCGCCCAAGTAAGCGTTGCCAAAGACCAGGCGCTCGCGCACGCTGTTCACATCGGCACCGTTCATCATGTGGTCAAAGCGAGTCTGCCCATCTTGCAGCTTGTCCAGCACGTCGTCACCCGACACCACGGCAATGCGTGGATGCCAGCCTTGCGTTGCCAAGGCAGTGCGTACGGCATGTGCTGCACCCATCGGGTTCAAGCCCCCTGCGTTGCAAACAAAGCGAACACCACGCGATTGCATCAAGGGCCACAGACGCAGGAGCATGGGCACCACATCGCGGGCGTAACCCAGGCTCGGGTCTCGTTGCCGGTCTTTTTGCAGGATGGCCAGGGTGAGCTCTGCCAGATGGTCGCTGGCGATGAATTGCACTTCCCCGCGCTCGATGCTGGCGACCACGGGCTCCCAGTTGTCGCCATAAAACCCCAAGCCGGAACCAATGCGTATGGATTGCGTCATGCGCCCATCTTGCTGCCTCTCATGTGACTGTGGATGGGGGACAACCCCTAGGGTCAGTCTCGTGAAAGACATACACAATCGCACGATCGTTCGCAAATGCAGTTGCGGCTTTTCAAAGTCGCAACGTGCAAGGTAAAACGGCAGAAGTACAAAAAAGGAGACAAGCGTGCAATTGCTGCAACTGCTGATCAGCGGGATAGCTCAGGGCTGTATCTATGGACTCATTGCCCTGGGTTTTGTGCTGATCTACAAGGCCACTGAAACGGTGAGCTTTGCCCAGGGCGACCTGATGATGGTCGGGGCCTTCGCGGGCCTTGGCGCCATGACGTGGCTGGGTTTTCCGTTCTGGGTCTCGGTGCCTGCCGCCATCGTGGCCATGGGGGTTTTTGGCGTCTTGCTTGAGCGCCTGGTCATTCGCCCCATTCTGGGGCAACCTGCTTTTTCCATCGTGATGCTGACCATCGGTGTGGGTTATGTGCTGCGTGGCCTGATCACCATGATTCCCGATGTGGGCACCGACACCCACACCATGCCCGTGCCCTATGCCGGGCAGGTCTTGCAGATGGGTTCATTGGTGGTCGCGGCCGAGCAGCTGGTGGTGATCGCCTTCACCACGGTGTTGTGCCTGGGCCTGTTTGCCATGTTCAAGTACAGCAAGCTGGGCATCGCCATGCAGGCTTCTTCGCAAAACCAGCTGGCGGCCTACTACATGGGGATCCCGGTGCAAAGCCTCAATGGCTTGGTTTGGGGCTTGGCGGCCGGTGTGGCCGCGGTGGCCGGTTTGCTTTTGGCACCCATCACCTTTGTGCACGCCAACATGGGCTTCATTGGCCTGAAGGCTTTCCCCGCAGCGGTGGTCGGGGGCTTTGGCAGTCTGCCCGGGGCCATCGTCGGTGGTCTGGTGATCGGCATCGTCGAATCGCTGTCGGGTTTTTATCTGCCTGAAGGCTTCAAGGACATTGCCCCTTACATCGTGGTCTTGCTCATGCTGGTGCTCAAGCCCAACGGCTTGTTCGGCGAAAAACTGCGCAAGAAAGTCTGAGGCCTTCGCATGCGATTCATTTTTAAAACTCAATACAACCAAGACATCACGCTGGCCAAACATGGCGGTCATGTCTTTTGGTACAGCCTGCTGGCGCTGTTTTTGGTGGTGGCGCCCTGGGTGCTGGCCGAATACTGGCTGGCGCAATTGACCTTTGTGCTGATCTACGCTGTGGTGGGCCTGGGCCTGATGCTGCTGGCGGGCTTCACCGGTTTGTTCTCCATGGGGCATGCGGCCTTTTTGGGGGTGGGGGCCTACACCGAAGCGGTGATGGTCAACGCCGGTGTGCCGTTCCCGTTGGCGCTGATGTGCGCTGGTTTGTTCTCGGCCATTGCGGGCGTGATCGTGGGTTTGCCTGCGCTGCGCGTCAAAGGCATTTACCTCGGCATGGCCACCTTGTCGTTTGGCTTCATTGTCGAAGAAGGCATCGCCCGCTGGGAACACATGACCGGTGGCAATGCCGGCTTGAGCGTCAACCCGCCCGCCATGTTCGGATGGACGCTGGACAGCACCGAGGAGTTTTATTTCCTGTGCTTGGTGGTGGCGGTGGGGGCCACGCTGGCCATCCTGAATCTGCTGCGCTCGTCCACCGGGCGGGCATTCGTGGCCATTCGCGATTCCGAAATCTCGGCGCAAAGCATGGGCATCCACCTGGCCCGCTACAAGACCTTGTCGTTTGCCTTGTCTGCCGCGCTGGCAGGCATTGGCGGCGCTTTGTACGCGCACAAAATCCAGTTCCTCTCGCCCGACCAGTTCAACATCATCCAGTCGATCGACTTGCTGCTGATGGTGGTGATCGGTGGTTTGGGCTCGGTCCATGGCGCCTTCCTGGGCGCGATCTTCCTGATCGTCATGCCCCAACTGATTGCCATGGGCAAAGACTTTTTGCCGGCCGCCATCGGTGGGGCAACGGGCTTGCAAGGCACGGTCTACGGCATCGTGCTGATTGCCTTTGTGTTGTTTGAACCGCTGGGTCTGTATGGCCGCTGGCTCAAGGTACGCACCTGGTTCCAGTTGTTCCCCTTCTACCGCCGTGGCATGTTCAAGCGCCAGAAATCCTTCCAGAAGTCGGACCGCCTCAAATGAACGACGACATCCTTTTATCCGCCCAGAATCTGAGCGTCCGCTTCGGCGGTGTGCTGGCCGTCAACAACGTCAGTTTTGATGTCAAGCGTGGCGAAGTGTTCACCCTGATCGGCCCCAACGGCGCAGGCAAGACCACGGTCTTCAACCTGATCAGCCGCATCTACACACCCACCACCGGCGTGATCGATTACGCAGGCCCTGAAGGCACGCTGCGCCTGACCGACCAGCCAGCGCACAACATTGCCGGTCTGGGCATTGCCCGCACTTTCCAGAACATCGAGTTGTTCGAGCACGCCACCGTGCTGCAAAACCTGTTGATTGGTCGCCATACGCACCGCAAAACCGGTTTGTGGAGTGAGATGTTTTTCAGCAGCAAAACACGCGCGGCGGAGATCGAAGCGCGCGAAAAAGTCGAAGAAGTCATCGATTTCCTCGATTTGCAACACCACCGCGATTCAATGGTGGCAGGCTTGCCCTACGGCGTGCGCAAAGTGGTTGAGCTGGCCCGCGCCCTTTGCACAGAGCCCAAGCTGCTGTTGCTGGACGAGCCTTCATCGGGTTTGAACGTCGAAGAGACAGAAGACATGGCGTTCTGGATTTCGGACATCCAGCACGAGTTGGGCATTTCGGTGCTGATGGTCGAACACGACATGGGCTTGGTCTCCAAGGTTTCTGACCGTGTGCTGGCCATGAGCCAGGGGCAGGAGCTGGCCACTGGCACGCCCGCCCAAGTGCAAAGCGACCCCGGTGTCATTGAGGCCTATCTGGGAACGGTGGACGATGTGTCCAGCCTGCGTCGCGAAAACCAGACAGCGGAGGCCGCATGAACACCGCTGTGAACGACGACAACATCGTCCTCAAGCTGCTCAACGTGGAAAGCGCCTACGGCCCGATCAAGGCCATCCGGGGCGTGAGCTTGCAGGTCAAAAAAGGCGAGATCGCCACGGTGCTCGGCTCCAATGGCGCTGGCAAAACCACCATCCTCAAAACCATCAGCGGCATCATCGATCCGCGCAAGGGCTCGATCGAATTCAAAGGCCAGAACATCACCGCCATCGATCCGGCTCTGATCGTGCAGCGCGGCCTGATGCATGTGCCAGAAGGCCGCGAAGTGTTTCCTCTGTTGTCGATCCGCGACAACCTGCTCATGGGGGCCTTTACCCGCAACGACCGCGATGGCGTGGCGCGTGACATGGAAGCGGTGTTCAACTATTTTCCGATCCTGCGTGAACGTGCCGCGCAAGACGCGGGTTTGCTCTCGGGCGGCCAGCAGCAGATGTTGGCGATCAGCCGGGCGCTCATGGCCAACCCCGATTTGATCTTGCTCGATGAACCCAGCCTGGGCCTCTCTCCCAAACTGACCAAAGAGATTTTTGAAATCGTGGTGCGCATCAACCGCGAACGCGGCACCACCATCTTGCTGGTCGAGCAAAACGCCAACATGGCGCTCAACGCCTCGGACTACGGCTATGTGCTGGAAAACGGGCGCATCGTGATGGAAGACACCTGTGCCCGCTTGCGCGAAAAGGACGACATCAAGGAGTTCTATCTGGGCATGAAGGAAGAGGGCGTGCGCGCCGACCGCCGCTGGAAAAAGAAGAAAACCTGGAGATAAGACATGAGCAACCTCTGGGACGCATCGGGCATCCAACCCAACCTCAACATCGTCATGGCGGGCGAGACCATCCCCGCCATTTTCTGGAACGCCGTGACCGCACGCGGCCCCAACGTATGGATGCGCCAAAAAGAACTGGGCATCTGGCGCAGCTGGACTTGGAACGAAACAGCACAGGCCGTGCGTGAGATCGGACACGGCCTGATGTCGCTGGGCTTTGAGGCCCGCCACACGGCGTCCATTTTGTCGAACACCAACATCGAATGGGTCTTGTGCGATCTGGCCGTGCTGAGCGCAGGGGGTGTATCCAACGGCATTTACCCCACCGATGCGGCCGATCAGGTGCATTACCTGAGCGAAGACTCGGGCACATCGGTGCTTTTTGTCGAAGACGACGAGCAGCTCGATAAAGCGCTGGCCGTGCGCGACAGGCTGCCGCTTTTGAAGAAGATCGTCGTGTTTGACATGGACGGTTTGCGTGAGTTCAACGACCCGCAGGTGATCAGCCTGGAGGACTTGCGCGCTTTGGGCCGAGAGCATCTGGCATCGCACCCCGACATGCTCACGCAGCGCACAGCCGCTTGCCAGCCCGAGGACCTGGCGATCTTGGTCTACACCTCGGGCACCACCGGTAAACCCAAAGGCGGCATGCACAGCCACCGGGGCTTGGTCTACAGCGTGCGGGGTTACAACACCCTGATTGCGCGCGATGAGACCGATGAATGCATGTGTTTCTTGCCCCTGTGCCACATTGCCGAGCGCATGGGCGGTGAGTATTTCTCTCTGTACACCGGGGCCAAACTCAACTTTGTCGAGAACCCCGAAACCGTGCCCGAAAACGTGCGCGAAATCGCGCCCACCGTGTTCACCGGTGTGCCGCGTGTGTGGGAGAAGTTTTATTCCGGCGTGATGATCGCGCTCAAAGAGGCGGGTGGCTTTCAGCAAGCCGTTTATGGCTGGGCCATTGGCGTGGGCCAACAGGTGGCAGAGAAGGTGTTGGCGCGCAAGCCGGTGCCAGCCCATTTGAAACTGCGTTTTCATGTGGCCCGCTGGCTGGCGCTCAACAATGTGCGCAAGATGATCGGCATCCACAAAGCCCGTTTCTTGGTGACCGGCGCTGCGCCCATTTCGCCTGATCTGGTGCGCTGGTATCTGGCGTTGGGCCTGCCCATGTTGGAGGTCTGGGGCATGACTGAAACTTGCGGCGCTGCCACGGGTGTGCCTGCCAACCACATCAAACCCGGCTCAATCGGCCCGGCCGCCGTGTTCAACGAAGTGCGTTTGGACCCGGTGACCAGCGAGATCCTGGTGCGCGGCACCAACGTGTTCATGGGTTACCTGAACCTGCCCGAAAAAACAGCTGAAACCATCGATGCCGATGGCTGGCTGCACACGGGCGACGTGGGTGTGGTGGATGAGGAAGGGTTTTTCCGCATCACGGACCGCATGAAAGACATCATCATCACGGCAGGGGGCAAGAACATCACCCCCAGCGAGCTGGAAAACGAATTGAAATTCTCGCCCTACATCACCGACGCGGTGGTCATTGGCGACAAACGGGCCTACCTCACAGTGATCATCATGATCGATCAGGAAAACGTGGAGAAATACGCACAGGACAACGATGTGCCTTTCTCCAATTACGCCAGCTTGACGCATGCAGCCGAAGTGCAGGCCCTCATTCAGGGCGAGATGGAGCGTGTGAACAAGAAGTTTGCCCGCGTTGAACAGCTCAAGAAATTCTGGTTGCTCGACACCCAACTCTCGGCCGAAGACGAAG
>JAGNVG010000100.1 GCA_017986605.1 Limnohabitans sp. | reverse complement strand
TTTGGTCGAAGATTTGATGCAGCTCATGGCGACCGAAAAGGTGGATTTCACCTTGTTTTGGCGGCAACTGAGTCAAGCGGTGCTGCGGCAATCGCAAGCCAACGCTGTGACCGATGCCAACTGGAGCCCGGTGACCGATCTGGTGCTGGACCGCCCTCGCCTGCTGGCTTGGTTGGAACGCTACACCGCTCGTGCCGGACAGACCCACTTGGCCAGCATGGGGCCACGGATGCTTCGCACCAACCCCAAGTTTGTGCTGCGCAATCACTTGGCCGAAGTGGCCATCCGTCAAGCCAAGGCGGGTGACTTTTCAGAAATCGACACGCTGTACAACTTGCTACAGTCTCCCTTCGACGAGCATCCTGGCTTTGAGGCCTATGCCGACTTGCCGCCCGACTGGGCGGATCAACTTGAAATCAGCTGTTCATCATGACCAAACTTCAAAAAACAGACGCCGAGTGGCGCGAGCTGCTGGCCGCCAAAGGGGCCGAGCCGGTCGCGTATGCCGTGACGCGACAAGCCGCCACTGAGCGCCCTTTCACGGGCAAATACGAAGGCCATTGGGCCACTGGCATCTACAGGTGCATCTGTTGCGATGCCGAGCTCTTCAAATCCGACACCAAGTTTGACGCAGGCTGCGGCTGGCCGAGCTTTTCACAAGCTTCCGCTGACGGTGCCATTGAAGAGCGCGTGGACACCAGCCACGGCATGCGCCGGGTGGAAACCGTGTGCGCCCAATGCGGCGCGCACCTGGGCCATGTGTTCGAAGACGGCCCTGCGCCCACAGGCCTGCGTTATTGCATGAACTCCGCTTCGTTAGACTTCGAAGCTTCCTGACCGATCTTGGCGGTACCGCAGACGCCGCATTCAAAACCTATTCATGAAATTCATCCTCGACTTTTTCCCCATCCTGCTGTTTTTTGGCGCTTACAAGATGGGTGACATTTACACCGCCACCGCGGTGCTGATGGGCGCCACCGTGCTGCAAACCGCCATCATCTACAAAATGGACGGCAAGCTGCAGACCATGCACAAGATCACACTGGTGCTGGTTTTGGGCTTTGGCGCCCTCACCCTCGGCCTGCACGACGAACGCTTCATCAAGTGGAAACCCACCTTGCTGTATTCGGGCCTGGCGATGGCCTTGGCCGTGGCGCATTGGTTTTTGAAGAAAAACTTCCTGCACATGCTGCTTGGGACCCAGTTGCAACTGCCTGATGCCGTGTGGCAGCGCTTGAACCTGTCCTGGATGCTCTACTGCGTCTTCATGGCCGCCATCAATGGCTATGTGGCGCACTATTTCAGCACCGAAGATTGGGTCAACTTCAAGCTCTGGGGCTATGCGTTCCCGGTGGTGTTCATCCTGGGGCAAGGCTTGTACATCTCACGCTACTTGCCGAAAGATGAGGACAAGCAGCCATGAGCAACACCGCTTTGCCTTTGAGCGAACAAATCCATGCCCGACTGACCGAACGCCTGCAACCGACCGAGCTGCGTGTGGTGGACGAAAGTGCCGCCCATGCCGGCCACATGGGTGCCAATGACAGCGGCCAAGGCACCCACATGCGGGTTTCGATCGCATCCCCTTTGTTCAGCGGGATCTCTCGCGTTCAGCGCCATCGCCTTGTGTATGATGCGCTGCAAGATTTCATTGACCAAGGCCTGCACGCCTTGGCCATCGAGCTGATCTGAATCGGGTTGTCGCCCCTTGGTGACAACCCCTTTTTTTGAACCCTTTTGAACCTTTCACTTGAACCTGACGGAATGTCATTGAGGAAATAACGATGAAAAAGCAAATGCTCAGCGCCGCTTTGGTGGCCTTGCTGGCGGTCCCCGCTCTCGCGCAAAACCTGGCCGTGGTCAACGGCAAGCCTGTGCCCTCTTCTCGCGTCAAAGCGCTGCAGCAGCAAGTGGAAGCATCTGGCCGCCCAGTGACACCTGAAGTGCTGGCCCAAATCAAAGAAGAGTTGATTGCACGTGAAGTGTTCATGCAAGAAGCCAAGAAACAAGGTCTGGACGCCTCTGATGAATACAAAACACAGATCGAACTGGCCCGTCAAACCATCCTGATCCGTCAGCTGTTTGCAGACTTCCAGAAGAAAAATCCGGTGACCGATGCGGACATCAAAGCCGAATACG
This sequence comes from Limnohabitans sp., assembly GCA_017986605.1. GTDB lineage: Bacteria > Pseudomonadota > Gammaproteobacteria > Burkholderiales > Burkholderiaceae_C > Limnohabitans_A. The sequence continues at coordinate 6,665 of JAGNVG010000100.1, read as the reverse complement.
ACAAATTTGCAGCAGCCAATGGTGGCAAGGAATACCGTGCCCGCCACATCTTGGTCGAAACCGAGTCTGACGCCAAAGCCCTGATCGCTGAGATCAACAAAGGTGCCAAGTTTGAAGACTTGGCCAAAAAAGCGTCCAAAGACCCAGGCTCTGGTGCCAATGGCGGCGACCTGGACTGGGCCGCAGCGGGCAGCTATGTGCCGGAGTTTTCCGGTGCCATGGTGAAATTGGCCAAAGGCCAAATGACCGATACCCCAGTCAAGAGCCAGTTTGGCTTTCACATCATCCGTGTGGACGACGTGCGCGAAGCCCAGTTGCCTAAGTTGGAAGAAGTCAAACCCCAGATTTCACAGCAACTGCAACAGCAAAAGCTCAGCAGCTTCCAGGATGCCTTGCGCGCCAAAGCAAAGATCCAGTAATCTGGTCTTTGCCCATAAAAAAACGCGACTTTGGTCGCGTTTTTTTTATGTACGCCTTAATCAGTAGAGGTGAGCGCTGGCAGGTTGATCCACCGCCCTGAAGCGGCGGGCACTGGTTGGGGCGATGTGGCAAAGCGAAGCGCCTCTGAGCCCCAGCCAGTGCCCGCCGCTTCAGGGCTACCCACGCATCAACTTCACAAGCTGGGATAATCCCAGCCCATGCAGCCCCACCACCTCGAACTCCTCGCCCCTGCCCGTACCTTCGACATCGGTATCGAAGCCATCAACCATGGCGCCGATGCGGTCTACATTGGCGGCCCTTCGTTCGGGGCTCGGTCGACGGCCGACAACTCGGTGCAAGACATCGCCAAGTTGGTGCAATATGCGCACCGCTTTCACAGCCGCATCTTTGTGACCCTCAACACCATCTTGCGTGACGACGAACTTGAAGGTGCCCGCAAGCTGGCTTGGCAGCTGTACGACGCCGGGGTCGACGCGCTGATCGTGCAAGACATGGGGCTGCTCGAGATCGACATGCCGCCCATCCAGCTGCATGCCAGCACGCAAACCGACATCCGCACACCCGAGAAAGCCAAGTTTCTACAAGACGCTGGCCTGTCCCAAATCGTGTTGGCCCGCGAATTGACACTGCCACAAATCGCGGCCATCCGTGATGTGATTGACACCGAGCGCACGGTGATCGAGTTTTTTGTACACGGCGCTTTGTGCGTGGCCTACAGCGGCCAGTGCTTCATCAGCCACGCCCACACTGGGCGCAGCGCCAACCGGGGCGACTGCTCGCAAGCCTGCCGCCTGCCCTACGAGGTCAAAGACGCTCAGGGTCGCATCATCGCGCACGACAAGCATGTGCTGAGCATGAAGGACAACAACCAGAGCGAGAACTTGCGCGCGCTGGTGGACGCAGGCATCCGCAGCTTCAAGATCGAAGGCCGCTACAAAGACATGGCCTATGTGAAAAACATCACGGCCCATTACCGCAAGCTGTTTGACGAAGTGCTGAGCGAGTGGCCTGAGTTGGCAGCTTCATCGCATGGGCGCAGCACTTTCAGCTTCGAGCCGGACCCGAACCAGAACTTCAACCGAGAGTTCACCGACTACTTTGTGCAAGGCCGCAAAGAAGACATCGGCGCGTTTGACACGCCCAAAAATCCAGGCCAGCCCATTGGTTGGGTGAACAAGGTGACGGCCGAACACGTCGAGATCACCACCGACGACCCGGCCACCGAGCTGCACAACGGTGATGGCCTGTGCTACTACGACCTGCAAAAGGAACTGGTGGGCTTGCAGATCAACCGTGCCGAAGCAGCCAAAGCCCAAGGGGTATGGAAGCTTTTTCCCAAAGACCCAATGGACGGCTTCAAGGACCTGCGCAAGGGCGTGCAGGTCAACCGCAACCGCGACATGAGCTGGGTTCGCACACTGGACAAAAAGTCTGCCGAACGCCGCATGGGGGTCTGGATGCAACTGGCCGAACGCCCTGACGGTCTGGAACTGACACTGACGGACGAAGCCGGCCACACCGGCACAGCTTCGCTGGCCATTGACTGGCAAGCGCCCAAAGACCCCAACCTGGCCGAGGACAAACTCAAAAGTGCTTTGGGCAAACTGGGCGACACCCTGTTCGAGCCACTGGATGTGCAGCTCACGCTGCCTCGCCCCTGGTTTGTGCCACCTTCACAACTGAACGCCTTGCGCCGTGATGCCGTACAAGCACTCGAAGCCGCACGGGCAGCCGGTCTGCACCGCCTGCCACGAGCCGTGCCCGTGGAACCACCTGCGGCCTACCCCGAAGACACGCTGAGCTATCTGGCCAATGTGTTCAATCAGAAGGCCCGCGACTTTTACGCCAAACACGGTGTGAAAGTGATCGCGGCCGCTTACGAGGCGCAAGAGGAGCTGGGCGAAGTCAGCCTGATGATCACCAAGCACTGCGTACGCTTTTCAATGAGCCTGTGCCCCAAGCAGGCCAAAGGCGTCACGGGCGTTCAAGGCACCGTGAAAGCAGAGCCGCTGCAGCTGATCAACGGGAAGGAAAAACTCACCCTGCGCTTTGACTGCAAACCCTGCGAGATGCATGTGGTGGGCAAGATCAAAAAATCGGTGTTGAACGCCGTGCCCGAGAGCCCGGTGCAGTTTTACAAAACGCGGCCTGTCGTGGGCCTGCACTGATCAGTCACGCGCCCACCAAGGCGCCCATGAGCGGGTCATTGGCCTTGCCAAGCCCACTCCGTGAGTGCGTGGCGACCATCGAGTTGTCGCCACACTTTGGCGTGTGCGACACGGGCAACACCGTCTTGTGTCACTTGCAGTTGCAACTGGTAATTGAGTCCAGCCACCACTTGCTGGCTCGCTTGGATCACGTCTTTGTAGAGTATGCGACTTTGGCTTTGCACGGCCATGGTCTGCACGGCAAATCGGGCCGCTTCTTGAACTTCCGAACTCAATGGGTCGGCCGCCGACCAGCCTCCTGCTTGGGTCGTCGAAGCAGGCTCTGACGTTGCGGATGCGGGGGCATTCGCCGCTGGCGAACAGGCCGAGAGTGTGCTGATGGCCATGACAAAAAACAGTGTCCCTGAATTCATATTCAACTTCATAGAGTGCCGCTCAACCCAAAGGTTTGAGCAATTCGTCGAGATCGGATTCGCCAAACAACGGTTCTTTGCGTTGAACGGCGCCTTGGTACATGTCTTGGGCCAACTGGGCTTTTCGTTCTTGTAACGCCAACATGCGCTCTTCAATCGTGCCCTGCGCCACCAATTTGACCACCCACACATTTTTGGTCTGCCCAATGCGGTGGGCACGGTCGGTGGCCTGGTTTTCTACTGCCGGGTTCCACCAAGGATCGTAATGGATCACGGTGTCTGCCTGCGGCAGGTTCAACCCTACCCCCCCTGCTTTCAAGCTGATCAAAAACAGCGGCACCTCACCGCTGGTGAACTTGTCAATGATCGCGTCTCGGTTTTTGCTCTGCCCGGTGAGTTTGACCCAAGGTATACCCAACTCAGGCAGCGCTTTTTCGATCAAACCCAACATTTCGGTGAACTGCGAAAACAGCAAAATTTTGCGTCCTTCAGCCACCATTTCGGGCAGCATGTCCAAAAGCTGAGTCAGCTTGGCGGATTCCCGGACCTGACTGGCGGCGCTCAATTTCAGCAGTCTCGGGTCACAGCAGACTTGACGCAATTTCAGCAACGCATCGAGGATGGTGATCTGCGATTTCCCCAAACCCTGAGTGCTCAAAGCCTCACGCACGGTTTTTTCCATCCCCAAGCGAATGGTTTCGTACAGATCAGCTTGCTGGCCTTCGAGCGGTACGGGCATCAGGGTTTCGATCTTGGGCGGCAGTTCGCTGGCCACCAGGTCTTTGGTCCGGCGAAGCATGAAGGGTGTGATGCGATCACGCAACTGGCTCAGTTTTTCTGTGCTGCCTTGGCGCTCGATCGGGTTTCGGAAAAGTTCAGTGAAGCGCCGCTGACTACCTAAAAACCCCGGCATCAAAAAATGGAATTGGCTCCAAAGCTCACCCAAGTGGTTTTCGATCGGTGTGCCCGACAAGCAAAGACGGTGGACAGCCGGGATTTCCGAGACGACCTGAGCCGCGTTGGTGTTGGCGTTCTTGATGTTCTGGGCTTCATCCAGCACCAGCATGTGCCAAGGCACTTCCAGCCACATTTCACGGTCACGCGAGAGGAGCGAATAAGCGGTGATGACCACATCAAATGCACACAGTTCTTGCGCCGTTTCGTGACGGGACAGGCCGTGATGGATGTGGGTTTTCAAATCCGGACAAAAACGGGCCGCTTCACGCTGCCAGTTGCCCAGCAGGCTCACGGGGGCCACGATCAAAGCGGGCTGCGTCAAGCGCCCAGCTTGTTTTTCAGTCAGGATGTGGGCCAGCGTTTGCAGCGTTTTGCCCAAACCCATGTCGTCAGCCAAGATGCCCGCCAGTCGGTGCTCGCGCAAGAACTGCAGCCAGTTCAGCCCCTGCTGCTGGTAGGGGCGCAGGGTGGCTTGCAGGCCCTCGGGCACAGGAACCTGCGCCAAAGCGGCCTGTCCGCGCATTTGCTCCACCAAAGCCAACAAGCTGGAGGCCCCCTGCCAGACCGCCCCTTCGCCTAATGAGGCAGCCGTGCGTAAGGCATCCAGACGCGACAGGCGCAAGGCGTCCCCGTCCCAGTCATGTCCGCGTTCGCCGTGCAACTCCATCAGCATGTTCAACCAAGGCTTGATCTTGGTGGTGGGCAGCTTCACATAACCAGGACCTTGCAAGTCTGGCAAATACAGATGATCAGGCACGCGATCGCTGTGTTCACCGTTCATCGCCGAAACCGACAAGCCAGAGCGGGCCAATGCTTTCAGGATCTCGGGAACCCACGGCAATATGTTCACCCGCTGCCCATCTATGTCCATCCCCAGCGACAAGTCAAACCAAGGGGATGTGTCTTCGGCTCCCTCTGCCGCGTTTTGGCCACTCATGCGCACATGCACATCGTCGGCCAAGCGCAACCAGTGGTTCAGCCCTTCGCGGCTGTGCACATCCAGACCCGCATCGCGCAAGGGTGCAAAGTCTGATTCCAGCCAGTCCAGCCACAGGGCTTGTCCGTCGGGGCCCGGCATGCCCAACAGGTTGTCATCCCACAACTGCAAGCCCATATCGTCGAGCAAATCCCAAATCTCGCGCTCGGCATTCAAGTCGCGCATCAGCATGCGGGGCTGGCCGTCTTGCCCGACCACCACGCGCGGCTGGTGGTGAGACCAGTAGCCTGTGCAATCGGCGTATTGGAACTTCAATTCAGCTTGAAACAAGCCTTGCTCACTGCGCAAGTGCGTGGGCAAGGGCTTGATCTGCAACACACCAACGGGGGCAACACCCCGAATTTCGGGCAGGGTCTCCATCACGGGTGGCAGTGGCAATGGGCCCATGACATCCATCAACTGCTGCTGAAACTTCACCGCCACGCGTTCGGGCAGCAGTGGTGCCTGGGTGAGTAACAAAAGCTGCTCGGCACTCATGCCTTGCGTGTCCAGCAGGCCGCAAGTGCCTTGGTCGGGGTCAACAAACAAAGGGGGCTCATTCAGGCCGTGCACAACACCCGCCTGCGCCGACTGCATTTGCAGCCGCCAGCCTTCGGGGCTGTTGTCTTGCGCGGGAACGGCTTGCCAACTGCCGCTGAACACCACCGACTGATCGCTCCAAACCAAAGGCTGTAGGATTTTGCCGTCCTCCCACATCAAGCGCCCCGTGCTGCTGCACATGCGCAGCAGCAAGGGGGCTGCGGCCCCTTGCAACTTGACCGCGCTTTGAAAACCATAAGAGCTGAAACTGTTGGTAGCCGGACAGGCCTTCATCAGGTCAAAGATGCTCTGCTCACCCGGTTCGCAAGCACGCCAGATCGGATCGCTGGGCAAAGGTTGGCTGGTGACCTTTTTGGGTTTTGTCCATTCGCCATTGGGCTTGGCAACCGCTTGCTTGATGCTCAGATGAAAAACGGGTCTGTGGCCCGTGGTGGCCGCAGACAGGCAATACAAAAAATGCTCATGGGCTTTACCGGGAATCGAAAAGCCCGTCTGTGCATCGGCCGCTTGCAAGCGGGCGAGCCAGTCACGCACTTGGTACTCGGCTTGTTGCAACGCCCTTTGCTGACGCACTTGGATCTGCTGCTCGGTGCTCCCCGTGTCATCGCTGGCATGGGCCAAGGGGTCGCGCAGCGACACCCCTTGCATGGCCACCAGAATGCCCAACGCTGCACCGTGCTGGCACATGCGCCCCACAGAACAAGTGCAGGTGGCGCGCCAGCCCTGCAGGTTCCCACCCTCTGACACTCGCAAATGCGCAGACACACGGTAGGGTTGCTGGGAAGAGCCTTGCACCTGCGCGTTCACCAGCCAGTCGTCGCCATCGGGCGTCAGCTGTGCAGACAGCACCTCGTTCTTGAGGTAAAGCGCCGTGCCTTTGGCCCAGGAGTTGGAGTCAAAGTAAAACGCCAGCTGCGAGGGTGGAAACCACTGATCAGACATCGAGGAACGCACACAACATCATCAACCCACCCACTTGCGGGCGTTTTGCCAAACACGCAGCCAAGGGCTGGTGGCGGCGATGTCCCCACTCGTCCAGCTCATTTGCACATTGCGGAACACACGCTCGGGGTGCGGCATCATGGCCGTGAAGCGTCCGTCGGCGGTGGTCACGGCGGTGAGGCCGCCCGCGCTGCCGTTGGGGTTGAA
>JAGNVG010000183.1 GCA_017986605.1 Limnohabitans sp. | reverse complement strand
CCCAGGCCGAGATGCGGTTGGGCATGGGCTCGGCCGCTTTGCCCGTGATGGCGTACTGCAGCATGTGCTGGCCCACCAAGAACACATTGTTCTCAAACAAGGCCGACTGGATCTCTTGCCCGCGCCCGGTGATGCCGCGCTGGATCAGCGCACCCAGCACACCAATGGCACCAAACATGCCGCCCATGATGTCGTTCACGCTGGTGCCTGCACGCAAAGGGTCGCCCGGTCGCCCCGTCATGTAGGCCAGACCCCCCATCATTTGCACAACTTCGTCGAGCGCAGTGCGGTGGTCATACGGACCAGGCAAAAAGCCTTTCAGGCTGGCGTAAATCAGCTTGGGGTGCTTGGCAGACAAGCTGGCGTAGTCCAAGCCGTACTTGGCCATGGAGCCGGGCTTGAAGTTCTCGGCCACCACGTCGGCCGTGGCGCACAGACGTCGCGCCACCTCGGCGCCTTCGGGTGACTGCAGATTGAGTTTTATGCTCTTTTTGTTGCGGTTGAACATCGGGAAAAAACCCGCGCCCGAACCCAGCAGGTGCCGAGTTCGGTCGCCCTCGATGGGCTCGACCTTGATGACTTCGGCCCCCATGTCGGCCAGCACCATGCCGCAGGTGGGGCCCATGACCATGTGCGTGAACTCGACGACGCGCAGGCCTTCGAGCGGGAGTTTTCGGGCGGGGGCGTTCATGCGCAAACTCAGCGGTAAAACGCTTCGACTTTGCCCTTGAGCTTGATCAGCAGGGGTTGGCCCTTGCGGTCCAAAGTTTTGCCAGCGGGCACGCGCACCCAGCCTTCGCTGATGCAGTATTCCTCGACATCGTTGCGGTCCTTGCCGTTAAAGCGGATGCCAATGTCGTGTTCAAAAACGGCGCGCACATGGTGCGGGCTGCGGGGATCGATCGACAAATGGTCGGGGAGTTCAGGGCGGGCGGTGTGTGAGGCTTGGGTATCGGTCATGGTGCAAATCAGAAATTTGATACAGCCGCTGATTCTCCATGATTTGGCAAGGTTTGCAGTGGCAGAATGCCCGGTCGTTCATGGCCTGCGCTTTGCGCTGCCTCCTCTTTAACGGGTCTGACTTTTTGACCCTGCGCATTCACTTCATGACTTCTTACCCTGCCGGCACGCTCGGCATCGATTTCGGCACCTCCAATTCGGCCATGGCTTGGCTCGGCCACGAAGGGAGTGCACGCCTGATCCCGCTCGAAGGCGATGCCCTGGCCATGCCCACTGCCGTGTTCTACAACCTCGAAGACAACAGCACCCACTTCGGGCGAGATGCACTCAGGCATTACCTGGAAGGCACTGAAGGCCGCTTGATGCGTTCGCTCAAAAGCCTGCTTGGTAGTCCGCTCTTGCTGGAGACCACGCAGATCGGTCACCAACAAATCAGCTTTCAAGACATCATCGCCACCTTTTTGGCCACCCTGCGGGAACGCGCGACGCAAAGCTTGGGCACGGCCCCACGCCGCGTGGTGATGGGTCGCCCGGTGCACTTTGTGGACGACGATCCCGAACGCGATGCGCTGGCCGAGGCCTCGCTGCGCCAGGCGGTGCAATCGGTGGGCTTTGAGGAGGTGTCTTTTCAACTGGAGCCGATCGCTGCTGCGCTGGATTACGAGCAGCGACTGACCCAGGAAAGCACCGTGTTGGTCGTTGACCTCGGGGGCGGCACCTCGGATTTCACCGTGGTGCGCTTGGGGCCTGAGCGCATGCAGCGCAATGACCGCAGTGCCGACATCCTGGCCACGACGGGCGTGCACATTGGCGGCACCGACTACGACCGGCAACTGAACCTGGCCCAAGTCATGCCGCTGCTCGGTTACAAGCACATCGGCCCCGAACAGCGTGAAGTACCCAGCCGGGTGTTTTTTGACCTGGCCACTTGGCACCTGATTCATTGGCAATACCAGCCCAAGGCCATCGCCCACGCCAAAACCCTGCGTACCAATTACAGCGAGCCGCGCCTGCACGAGCGCTTGATGCAGGTGCTGACCGAGCGGCACGGTCACCACATGGCGCACGAGGTCGAGCAAGCCAAAATTCGCTGCTCGGTAGAGAACGCCGACACGGGGATTGATTTGTCAGTCATTGAGGGCCGTCTTCAAGCCGGATTGGGCGTCGCCGACATGCAAGCGCAACTGCATGACCTGTTAAGCCGCACCGTGGCCTGTGCGCGTGAATGCGTGCAGCGCGCGGGTCTGACCGACGCTTCGCTGGATGCCATTTACCTGACTGGCGGCTCTTCGGCCTTGCGCACTTTCCAGCAGGCCCTGCAGGCAGAATTTGAGGGGGTCAAACTGATCGAGGGCGATTTGTTTGGCGGCGTGGCACTGGGGCTGGCTTACAGCCGCTGAAGACATCTGAGAGCTAAGCTGGGCGGACAAACTTTCAGCGGGCACAAAAAAGCCACTCAGGCATGACACCTGAGTGGCTTCGCAGACCGTTTCGACCGATCAGCTCTTCACGCTGCTCAATGCGGCATTGAAGGTCGCGCTGGGGCGCATGATGGCGGCCAGCTTGGCTTGGTCGGGCATGTAGTAACCGCCGATATCGACCGCCTTGCCCTGCACGGCATTGAGCTCGTCCACGATCTTCTTCTCGTTGTCGGTCAACACTTTGGCCAA
>JAGNVG010000099.1 GCA_017986605.1 Limnohabitans sp. | reverse complement strand
TTCAAAGAGAAAACTCATGACAACAACTTTCAGCGCAAAACCCGCTGAGGTCGTGCACGAGTGGTTTGTGATTGACGCGACCGACAAGGTCCTCGGACGAGTAGCCAGCGAAGTTGCTCTCCGTTTGCGCGGCAAACACAAGGCCATTTACACGCCTCACGTCGACACCGGTGACTTCATCGTCATCATCAATGCTGCCCAGCTCAAAGTGACTGGCACCAAGACCATCGACAAAGTGTATTACCGTCACTCGGGTTATCCCGGCGGTATCACTGCAACCAACTTCCGCGACATGCAAGCCAAGCACCCTGGCCGCGCACTCGAGAAGGCTGTCAAGGGCATGCTGCCCAAGGGCCCACTCGGTTACGCCATGATCAAGAAACTCAAGGTGTATGGCGGCGCTGAGCACCCACACACCGCCCAACAGCCTAAAGTGCTGGACATCTAAGGAGCCTTGAGATGATTGGTGAATGGAACAATGGCACAGGCCGTCGCAAATCCAGCGTCGCCCGCGTGTTTCTGAAAAAAGGCACTGGCAAGATCACGGTCAACGGCAAGGACATCCAAGCCTACTTCGGCCGCGAAACTTCGATCATGATCGCCAAGCAACCCCTCATGTTGACCAACCATGCCGAAACTTTCGACATCATGATCAACGTGCACGGCGGTGGCGAATCCGGTCAAGCCGGTGCATCGCGCCACGGTATCACCCGCGCCCTGATTGACTACGACGCTTCGCTCAAGCCCATGCTGAGCCAAGCTGGTTTCGTCACTCGCGACGCCCGTGAAGTCGAACGTAAAAAGGTTGGCTTCCACTCAGCCCGCCGTCGCAAGCAGTTCTCCAAGCGTTAATCAGCTTTTCTGCTTCGCCAAGAAAGCCGCACCGGTTCGCCGTGGCGGCTTTTTTGTTTTGATACCTGAGCTGTGCAATGCCCACAAGCGCAGTAGCGTTACTGGGGCCAATGGGCTTTAATTCCCGACCAACGCGCTATACTATTTGGCATTGAACCGGAGAAACACCATGAGCGCTGTTGCTGAAAATATCCAGACCGAAATGCCTGCCCCGATTGTCTTCACCGACAGCGCAGCAGCCAAAGTGGCTGACCTGATCGCTGAAGAGGGCAACCCTGATCTGAAGTTGCGCGTGTTTGTGCAAGGTGGCGGTTGCTCAGGTTTTCAGTATGGTTTCACCTTTGACGAAATCACCAACGAAGATGACACCACGATGAGCAAGAACGGCGTGTCTTTGTTGATCGATGCCATGAGCTACCAGTACCTGATCGGCGCTGAAATTGACTACAAGGAAGACCTGCAGGGAGCTCAGTTCGTCATCAAGAACCCCAACGCCACCTCCACCTGCGGCTGCGGCTCTTCGTTTTCGACCTGATTGGAGTATCAGGCGAGCAGCGCTCGCCTGACATCAACGGGGGTAAATGGCCCCCAACACACGGGCGCCTCTGGCGCCCGTGACGCTTGGCAGGTTCGACGTCTCGCGTCGCATGGTTTTGAAGGCCAGCCAAGCAAACGCTGCCGCTTCCACCTGAAGGGGGGGGAGACCCCGATCTGCGCTGTTGAGCACCTGCAACTGTGGCAGATGATGGGCCAAGCGTGACATCAGCTGGCCATTCAATGCACCTCCGCCACACACGATCAATGACGCGGCATCTGCAGCGTGGCGCATCACGTCGTTCGCACACGCCAGTGCGGTGTATTCGGTCAACGTAGCCTGAACGTCGATGGCAGGCAAGGCCGCTGCACTTTGAATATGCTGGGCCAACCACGCCGGATTGAACAAGTCGCGTCCAGTGCTCTTGGGTGGTGCGGCGTGAAGGAATGGCTCCGTCAGCAGTGCAGATAACAAGGAGGCGTTGACTTGACCGGCTGCGGCCCAGTTGCCGTTTTGGTCAAAGGCTTGGCCGGTGTGCATGGCGCACCAGTGGTCCATCAGGGCATTGCCGGGGCCGCAGTCCCATCCGGTCACCACAGCACCGGGTCGCAGCACACTGATGTTGGAGATGCCACCAATGTTGAGCACAGCCACGCACGCGTCTGTCTGTGCAAAGACCCCGTGGTGAAAGGCGGGCACCAAAGGCGCGCCCTGGCCGCCTGCCGCCAAGTCGCGGCTGCGGAAATCAGCCACCACATCGATGCCGGAAAGCTCAGCCAGCAAGGACGGGTTGTTCAACTGAAGCGTGTAACCCACCGCTGCTTGTTGCTTGGAGGCGTCGCCATCAAAAGCCAGAGGGCGGTGGCGCACGGTTTGTCCGTGCGCACCGATGGCCGTGATGTCATGCGCTTGCAGGCCGCTTTGTCGCAGCAGGGCATGCACGACTTCGCCATAGTGGCGTGCAATCTGGTTGCCGGCCAAGGCACCTAGATGCAGTTCGTCGGGCCCGCTTTGATTGAGTGCCATCAAAGTGGCTTTGAAGGGAGGCGGGAATGCCACAAAGGCATGGGCTTTGACCTCGATGCGCCCGAGCACATCGATGCTGGCCAAGACGCCATCGGCCCCATCGAGGGAGGTGCCGGACATCAGGCCAATATAGTGCTCAGTCATGTGGGGGAACGCTCTGGGTGTTGGCTTGGGTCTGGCCGCGCACAGGCGCGACGCAGACAAAAAGGCCCTGTGGCCCTTGGGCCTTACTGTGCGCTCACATCGCGCATTTGCGCTGCGGCCTGCAACTGTGCTCTGGCTTGTGCGGCCGTGCTTTTAAAGCGGGCCATTGCAGCCGGGCTGAGTGGGGTGCTTTGCGCTTGCTGAATGACCTTTTCGGGGTCGACGTGGACACCGTTGACGCGGAACTCAAAATGCAAGTGAGGGCCTGTGGACCAACCCGTTGAGCCTACAGCGCCGATGGTTTGTCCCTTTTGGACGGTTTGGCCTGCGCGGACAAGAATGCGGCTGAGGTGGGCATAGACGGTGGAGTGGTTATTGCCGTGGCGAACAATGACCACGTTGCCAAACCCTCCTTGCACGCCCGCAAATTCAACCACGCCATCACCGACGGTTTGTGCAGGTGTTCCTGTTGGTGCAGCGTAGTCCACACCCAAGTGGGCTTTTATGGTCTGGAAGATGGGGTGCAGGCGCATGCTGAAGCCGCTGGTCTTGCGAGAGAAAGCCACGGGTGAGGCCAAGTACGCACGGCTCAGACTCTTGCCGTCCAAACTGTAATAGTTGCCTTTTTGCCCGGGTTCCTGATGCCAAACAGCCTGGTAAGTCTTGTTGTCGTTGTTGAACTCAGCTGTCAAGACACGACCTGTCCGGATGGGTTCGCCATCGGCCTCCAAAACTTCATAGACCACGGAAAAGCGTGCACCTTTGCGCAGTGTGCGGTGAAAGTCGATCTGGTTGGAAAAGATCTGCGTGAGCTGGCCGATGACGGCATCAGGCAGTCGCGCCTCGTCTGCGGCGTCATACAAAGAACTCGCCACCGTACCGCCGGTCATGCGGATGCTGGTGTTCATGGGCGAGGTTTCCAGTACAGCTTGCAGTCCTTGTTCGGTGCGCTTGACGATGAGGCGCTGGAAAAAAGTGTCTGTTTCGTTGTTCAGCCAGCGAACACTCAAGTGGCGCAGGTGTTGTTGTGCATCGGCTTCAGCCATGACAGAGCGACCCGATTGTTTCAGGGCTTGCTTGGCCAGCGGGTTTTTGCGTAAGTAGTCTGCTGCTTGTGGGTCAACCAAACCAAGGCGGCGCAACAAGCTTTCGGGGGTGTCGGATGTGCGTGTGCTGTCGGTGCGTGTGAGGTTGAGATTGACCAGGTCGAGAAGTTCGGCTTGCGCGTGCAAATCCGCAATCTCGACAGGGACAGCAACCGTGACAACGGGTTGGTCAGCAATATCGGGGCCCAAATTGGCAATGGCAAAAGCACCGCCACCGCCAGCCAGCAAAACGGCAGCGATGCTGGCGCTGATGGTTTTGGGGTGTTGGCGTAAAAAGCGAGCGCAGGCCTGAAGCGCACGGGTCAGCTGCGGGTGTTGTCCATCCAGCCAAGCCAGCAAGCTTTGGGTGCCCATGAGCACCGCGCCCAGTACGGCAGTACACAGGAACAAAAAGCCAATGAACAGGGATGCCAGTCGGGACTGGATTGAGGAGAAAAATTGCATCAATTCGGGGTGTTTCACAGGCCTCATGCAGGACGCCATGAGGTGTTGTGAGGGGCGAAGTCAGGCCGCCCCTAAAATGGACGACTTGGAGAATATAGGCCATTGTACCGGTCTGTACCCATCTGACTTTAGAAAAAACCCTTATGAATCAAGCGCTTGTTACAAAATTCCCGGTCACGGACAAGACCCGTCATGCTTTGGAAGTCACCTTGCGGGGCTGTGAGGAGTTGATTCCCAAGGAGGATTGGCTGCAAAAACTGGCCAAATCTGAGGCCACAGGTGTGCCCTTGCGCATCAAGCTCGGACTGGACCCGACGGCGCCAGACATCCACATTGGTCACACCGTGGTACTCAACAAGATGCGACAGTTGCAAGATCTGGGGCATCAGGTGATCTTTCTGATTGGTGACTTCACCAGCCTGATCGGTGACCCCTCGGGCCGCAACAGCACCCGCCCACCGCTCACGCCCGAGCAGATCAAACTCAACGCCGAGACTTATTACAAACAGGCCAGCCTGGTGCTGGATCCCTCGAAAACAGAGATTCGTTACAACAGTGAGTGGTCGCTACCATTGGGTTCGATGGGCATGATCCAGCTGGCCGCCAAGTACACCGTGGCCCGCATGATGGAGCGCAACGACTTCCATGACCGCTTCAAGGCTGGTACCCCAATTTCGGTGCACGAGTTCCTGTACCCGCTGATGCAGGGCTACGACTCGGTCGCGCTCAAGAGCGACCTGGAGCTGGGTGGCACCGACCAAAAATTCAACTTGCTGATGGGTCGTCACCTGCAGGCCGAGTACGGGCAGGAGCCGCAGTGCATTTTGACCATGCCGCTGCTCGAAGGGCTGGACGGCGTGGACAAGATGTCCAAGTCGAAGAACAACTACATTGGTATTGCCGAAGAGCCCAACACCATGTTCGCCAAGGTGCTGAGTATTTCCGATGTCCTGATGTGGCGCTGGTTCACCTTGTTGTCCTTCAAGTCGATGGCCGAAATCGAGGCGTTGAAAAAGGAAGTCGAAGGCGGTCGCAACCCCAAAGACGCCAAAGTCATGCTGGCCAAGGAGATCACGGCACGTTTTCACAGCGCAGCCGCAGCCGATGCCGCCGAGCAGGATTTCATCAACCGCAGCAAGGGCGGCGTGCCTGACGACATCCCTGAAGTGTCATTGACCGGCGCGCCCTTGGGTATCGGCGCACTGTTGAAGGCGGCAGGGTTGGCCCCATCGACCACCGAAGCGGGTCGCCTGATCGACGGCGGCGGTGTTCGTGTGGACTCCAGTGTGGTCAGTGACAAGGGACTCAAGCTGGATGCCGGCACGTACGTGGTGCAGGTGGGTAAGCGCAAGTTTGCCAAGGTCACCCTCGCGTGAGCTGTCAACACGAAGGTGTCATTTTCATGTGCCCATCATCACAGAGGGGGATCCTGAGTTCATGAAAAAACTCGATGTCTGGATGACGCCCACGCGCATGTTGTGGGCCTCGGTAGGGGTGGCACTGATCACGATTGGCCTGAAAACATTGGCTTGGTGGCTGACCGACTCGGTCGGCTTGTTGTCGGATGCCATGGAGTCTCTGGTCAATCTGGCCAGCGCCATTTTTGGTTTGATGATGGTCACCATCGCAGCGCGCCCTGCTGACGACGACCACCCTTATGGTCATCACAAAGCCGAGTACTTTTCTTCGGGTTTTGAAGGCATTCTGATTGTGGTGGCTGCCTTGGGCATCATTTGGGCAGCCGCACACCGTGTTTTTGACCCACAGCCCATTGAACAGGTGGGTTTGGGGCTGGCCTTGTCTGTGGGCAGTTCAGCTTTGAACGGGTTGTTGGCTTGGCTGATGTTCCGTGCAGCCAAGCAGCATCGCTCCTTGGCGCTGGAAGCTGATGCGCGGCACTTGGTCACCGATGTCTGGACATCGGCTGGGGTGGTGATCGGTATCGCCTTGGTCAGTGTGACGGGCTGGTTGTGGCTGGATGCGCTGGTCGCCATAGGCGTGGCTTTGAACATCCTCAAAGAAGGCTGGCATCTGATTTGGATGTCTTCGCAAGGCCTGATGGATGAAGCGCTGGAGCCGGAGGTGCTGACCCAAGTCCAGAAAGTGCTGGATGGTTTTGCCCATCAACGTGGCGACACCGAGATCATTCGATTTGACCACCTGCACACGCGCAAAGCGGGGCAGCGGCGCTTTGTTGATGTGCATATGCACATGCCTGCCGGCTGGACATTGGGGCGGGCGGCGGCCTTGCGTGGCAGTGTCGAGCAAGCCCTGATGAGTGAAGTGCCCGGATTGCGCGCGACCATCCAGCTTTTACCCAGCGATGTGGAAGCACATTTCCACGATGCAAGGGATTTGAAATGATTGCGGTCTTGCAGCGTGTGAGCGAGGCCTGCGTGCGGGTGGATGGTGTGGTGATCGGTCAGATTGGCAAGGGCTTGTTGGTACTGTTATGCGCAGAAAAGGGCGACACCCATGAGGTGGCCGACAAAATGTTGGCCAAAATCCTCAAAATGCGCATCTTCGGTGATGACACTGGCAAGATGAATTTGAGTGTGCAGGACACGGCCGGTGGCTTGTTGGTGGTCAGCCAATTCACCTTGGCCGCCGATGTTTCTTCGGGGACCCGTCCTGGTTTTTCTGCGGCTGCGGCGCCTGAAGATGGGCGACGGCTGTATGACTACTTCGTGAGCCGCGCACAGCAGTTACATGCCGTGGTCCAGACGGGACGGTTTGCGGCAGACATGAAAGTTGCCTTGGTCAATGATGGCCCGGTGACGATTCCGATGACGCTGCGTGCCCCTGGTGCGTGAGCGGGCAAATAGATGGCTGATTTTTGTGGGTACTTCAAAATGAAAAAACTTTTCTGGGCCGGATGGATCGTCGGCATGTTTTGGGCCTTTGGTGTGCAGGCGCAAGAGTCGCTGGTTCGTGTGGGGCGTATTCAGGCGCTGGGCAAGACCCATGCCCCTCAGGACATTTATGACGTGCGGATTCAATCACCCAAGTCCGCGATGTTCTCGCCAGATGGCAAGAAGCTGTACATCAATGCCTTGGAGGGGGGGCAAACGCTGGTTTACAGTTTTCCTGAGCTGCAACCGCTGCGGTCGATTGACCATACATTTGGCGCCGCCGACGCAGTGCTCTTTCAGAACGAAACCACGGTCTTCGGTTACCCCTATTTCCATGGCAAAGCCGGACAGTACAACCACTTCCTAGGCAAGCCCGTTGAAATGGCAATGTCGCACAACGGCAAATACCTCTGGGTGCCGTATTACCGACGCAGCTTTGACCTCAACGCCTCGTCGCCATCGGCGTTGGCCATCATTGACATGCAAACCGACAAGGTGGTGCGGGTCATGCCCACAGGTCCCTTGCCTAAATATGTCGCCATTTCTCCTGATTCCCGGCAAGCGGTGGTGACCCATTGGGGCGACAACACACTGGGCGTTCTGGACATCAGCGCAGAGCATCCCAAAGACTTCCGTTACAGCGGACACTGGGTGGTGGAGCGCAAATTGCCCACGGAAGGCATCAAAGGCAACCGGGACAACAATTGCGGATTTTGTTTGCGCGGCACGGTTTATACGCCAGATGGGCAGACCGTGTTGGTGGCCCGCATGGGGGGTGGTGGCGTGGCTGGTTTCGATGCTGCAACAGGGCGTTACTTGGGGACTGTGACCGACATCGTGCCCAATCCCCGGCATATGGTGGTCAGTCACGATGGACGCACCCTGTATGTCAGTGGCAACCAAAGTGGGCTGGTGGGGCGTTACGACCTCGCGGCCGTGGTGCAAGCCCTCAAGGCCGCTGGCGCGCAACGCGTTGCAGGTCCTGGAGGTCGCAGTTTGAGTGTGGGCATGGGGGTTCGCACCATCGAACTGAGCCCAGATCAGCGCAGTCTCTATGCCGCCATCAACAACGAAGCCAAACTGGTGAAAGTGGATTTGGCTTCATGGTCGGTGGTCGCGCGCAGCGATGTGGACCCATTTACCGTCGGTTTGGCGGTCAGTCCGGATGGCAAGACCATCGTGACGACCAGCCAAGGGCGTGAGATGGTGGGTGGCTACTCGGTCGGCTTGTACAGAGACGCGGCACGTTGACCTTGCCTACAGCCGGAGAACGATAATCCCCGGATGACTGCAACTTCTCCTGCCGCGACATCGACTCGCTTTGACCAGCTCACGCTGGCGCCTGCCACCCTTCAAAACCTCGAGCAACTGGGCTACACCCAGATGACGCCCATCCAGGCGGCCAGCTTGCCACTGACGCTGGCAGGGCAAGATTTGATTGCCCAAGCCAGCACCGGCAGTGGCAAAACAGCCGCTTTTGGCTTGCCTCTGATTGAGCGCCTGCAAAGCGCTGGCTCACCCAGTGCCGCCATTCAGGCGGTCATCTTGTGCCCCACCCGCGAGTTGGCAGATCAGGTCACCCAAGAAATCCGTCGCTTGGCCCGTGCCCGACAAAACGTGAAGGTTGTCACCTTGTGCGGTGGCGTGGCTTTGAGAGGCCAGACCGTTAGCCTGGAGCATGGCGCCGATGTGGTGGTCGGGACGCCCGGCCGCATTCTGGACCACTTGGAACGCGGCTCTTTGAGTTTGGCGGGGGTGAACAC
Source organism: Limnohabitans sp. (assembly GCA_017986605.1). GTDB lineage: Bacteria > Pseudomonadota > Gammaproteobacteria > Burkholderiales > Burkholderiaceae_C > Limnohabitans_A. The sequence continues at coordinate 306 of JAGNVG010000099.1, read as the reverse complement.
GCTGGTGTTGGACGAAGCCGACCGCATGCTGGACATGGGCTTTTTTGACGACATCGCCAAGGTGGTGCGCCAGTGCGCCAAAGACCGCCAGACGCTGCTGTTCTCCGCCACTTACCCCGAGGGCATCGCCAAGTTGGCGGCGCAGTTCATGCGGTCGCCGCAGACGGTGAAAGTCGAGGCGCAGCACAGCGCGCACAAAATTCGGCAGGTGTTTTACGAGGTGGGTGAGACCCAGCGGCTGGATGCCGTGTCCAAACTGCTGGCCCATTTCCGCCCCGAGCGCACGCTGGCCTTTTGCAACACCAA
>JAGNVG010000009.1 GCA_017986605.1 Limnohabitans sp. | reverse complement strand
ACGTCAGACCGTGGTGCCCGGCCAGGGCGACAAGCAATACGCCCGTGGCGGCGTGGTGCCCAGCCATGTGTTTGAGCGCAGCAAGAAGGCTTACCCCATGCTGCGTTACGCATGGAAAGACGCCAAGGCCGCGCTCGAATCATTGGCCGCTGACGATGCGGGTTTGGAGCAGGTGCAGGTCACTTACACCAACCCCGAGACGGGTGGCGATGCGGAAAATATTTTGGGCTTTTACGCCCTGATGCTGCGCCCCGGCCAAAGCATGCGCTTGCCTGCACGCTCACCCGCACAGGTCTTTCATGTGATTGAAGGCGCGGTTCAGGCGCAAATTGTGGCCAGCACCTTCACCCTGCTTGAGGCCGACACCTGCTGCGCGCCGGGCTACGAAGCCGTGACGCTGACCAACCTGAACGCCGACCAAGCCGCCTTCATCTTCATCGCCGACGAATCGCCGTTGCACCGCAAACTGGGTGTGTACGAAAACCGCGGCTGATACTTTTTTCTTTTGATGACACCCCATGACCTCTTACTTGTTTAATCCTCCCCTCGTTCAGTCCCTGCCCATCCGTGGCAAAACCGAACGCTTCCCCGTCAACCGTATCTTTTGTGTGGGCCGTAACTACCACGCCCACGCGGTCGAGATGGGCCGCCCCGTCGACAAGAGCGTCGAGCAAGCGTTCTACTTCACCAAGTCGCCCCAGACCTTGGTGGAAAGTAGCGCTACCGTGGCTTACCCTCCCCGCACCAACAATTACCACTTTGAAATGGAGCTGGTGCTGGCCATTGGCAAGGCAGGTTTCCGCGTGAGCGAAGCCAACGCGCATGAGCTGGTTTACGGCTACGCCGCAGGTCTGGACATGACGCGCCGTGATCTGCAGTTGGTAGCGCGTGACAAGGGCCGCCCTTGGGACACGGGCAAAGACATCGAGCAAGGCTCGGTCTGCTCCGAGATCGTGGCCATGCCCGGCGTGGTGATGGAGAACGGCGCAATTACTTTGGAAGTGAACGGCCAAACCAAGCAGTCGTCCAACGTGGACAAGCTGATCTGGAACATCCGCGAAATCATCGCCGACCTGTCGACCTACTACCACCTGCAGCCCGGCGACCTGATCTACACCGGCACGCCCGAAGGTGTGGGCGCCGTGGTGCCCGGCGACCAGATCACCGGCCGAGTCGAAGGCGTGGCCGAGATTGCGCTGACGATTGGCGCTGCCGAATAATGCGCACTGGGGCTGCGTGCCTTGGCACGCGGCGCCACCCACCACACACAGGACTGGACTCATGAAGCTCTATAACTTTTTCAGAAGCGGCACCTCACACCGCCTGCGCATTGCCCTGAACCTCAAAGGCATCGCCACCGACTACGTGGCTGTCGACTTGCGCGTGGATGAGCAGCAAGGCCAAGCCTTCAAAGCGGTGAATCCTCAGCAGTTGGTGCCAGCCTTGGACACAGGAGAGCAAGTGCTGATCCAATCGCCCGCGATCATCGAGTGGCTGGAAGAGAAACACCCCACCCCGCCTTTGCTGCCCGTTGGCGCAGACGCCCGTGCGCATGTGCGTGCGCTGGCCGCCATCGTGGGGTGCGACATCCATCCCATCAACAACCGTCGCATTTTGCAAACCTTGCGCAAACAATTCGGCGCCAATGAAGAAGTCATCAACGCTTGGTGCGGCACCTGGATCAGTGCCGGCTTTGACGCTTACGAAGCGCTGATTGCGGCAGACTCGACACGGGGACGCTACAGTTATGGCGACACGCCGACCATGGCCGATGTGTATTTGATTCCTCAGGTCGAAAGTGCGAGACGTTTCAACGTCGACATGAACCGCTGGCCACTGATCAACGCCATCGATCAGGCTTGCGCTGAGTTGGATGCGTTCAAAAAAGCAGCCCCCACCGCGCAGCCTGACGCCTGAAACGCCAAGCTCAGGCAAACACTTCGGTGTCGACCTCGCTGTTGGCCTGAGCGTTGTAACGGTCGCCGAGCACCGTATTCTGGTTGATCAATGTTTCCAGGCGAGCCATTTGCCCTGCATCTAGAACCACATCGACTGCACCCAGATCATCGAGCAAGTGCGCCACCGAGGTGGTGCCGGGGATCGGGATGATGTCTTCTCCCTTGTGCAACAACCAAGCCAGCGCCAACTGTGAGGGACTGCACCCGGCCTCTTGCGCCAAGGCGTTGAAGACGGGCAGCAGTTTCATGTTCGCGGCGTAATTGTCTGGTGCAAAGCGGGGCATGGTGCGGCGTATGTCTTTGGCATCCAAAGCCGCCACATCGAGTGGCCCACACAAGAAACCTCTCGCCACCGGGCTGAAGGCCACAAAGGCCACGCCCAATTCGCGGCAGGCCTGCAGCACCGCGATCTCGGGGTTGCGTGTCCACAACGAATACTCGGTCTGCAACGCCGCAATCGGGTGCACCGCGTGCGCTTTGCGCAGGGTGCTGGCCGACACCTCCGACAAACCAATGGTCTGGATCTTGCCTTGGCGCACCAGGTCGCTCAAAGCCCCCACGCTGTCTTCGATCGGCACTTTCTTGTCCCAACGGTGCAGGTAATACAGGTCGATCACATCGGTCTGAAGACGGCGCAAGGCATCTTCGCAGGTCTTTTTGATCGTCTCAGGGCGACCATCGATCACGCGCACTTTGCTGCCGTCGTTTTGTTCAACGCCCTGCATGCCGCATTTGCTGGCCAGCGTGAAGCGGTTGCGGTGCGGTTTCATCACCTGGCCCACCAGCGTCTCGTTGGCCCCAAAGCCATACAGCGCGGCGGTGTCAAAAAAAGTCACGCCCTGGTCCAAGGCGGTGAGCAGAACGCGCTCGCCCTGTTCGGCTGACACCGGCGCACCGTAAGCGTGACTGAGGTTCATGCAGCCCAAACCAATGGCGCTGAGATTGAAAGAGGCAATTTTTCGGGTTTTCATGTGACGATCTTAGACGCTAGATCCCGTCGCAAAAGTCGGCGACAGGCGTTGCATCCCCCCAACCCCTTCAATCCACAGAAACCACCAAGTTGACTTTGGGCCCCGACGGGTCCCCAGCAGTCGACTTGTTCACCACAGGCGCGCCCAAAAACAACTGCGTCGCCGGGACATTCAGTGACAACAAGTAGCCGCGGACCTGCTGGGCACGGGCTTGGGCCAAACCACGCATATCGGACTCATCCACCGACACAGCCGCCAGCAACAACGCCTCCATTTCGGCACGCGGTAGATCTTTGATCAAACCCGACAGATGCCGCGGCTTGGGTATCGGGGAGCGTCGGTACAGCGATTGCAGCAAAGCCGTGTATTCCTCTGAATTTTGATCAAGAACGGGCACAACGGTTTGCGCATCACGAGGCAGACGTCGGAATTTTTCGGCCGCGATCGCCTCTTCCAGTTGGACCCTGCGCCACGCTTCGCGCTCACTGCCCAAGTGTGCCGCCCCCACCATGGTCAGGTGCAACGCGGGTTTGTCGATCATCAACTGGGCTACGCTGTGCAGCTTTTGCCGTGATGCGGCATCCAAATCCGCTCGGCCGGGCATGAACTCTATGGATTGCAACTGCTCTTGTGAGGAAAAAGCCCCCGAAATCAAACTGAACGGTGAAATGATGGCTTTGCCAATCAGGTTCAACATCATTTTCCCGACAATGGCCCCCACACGAAAGTCAGGATCTTGAAGAGAACCACTCACGGGCAGGTTGATGTCAATCACGCCATGGCGGTCGGCCAGCAAGGCTGCCGCCAATTTGACCGGCAAATCAGGGGTATCCGGACTGTCTGAACGCTCACCAAATCGCAACTGATTCAACACGATTTGATGCGACGCCTGCAGTTGACCCTCTGCACTGATCCGGTAATTCACCTGAGCCGAGAGTTTGCCGCGCTCAATGCCATAGCCTGCATATTTGCTGCTGTAAGGTGAGAGCTGCGGCAACTCCAGATCACGCACCTGACCACGCACATCCAGCGCCACCGGGCGCGTGAGCGGGTTGATGCGTCCTGACACCTCCAGAGTGCCCGAGCCCGCAACTCGACCGCGCAAGTTCAAGTCGGCCAAGGCCGTATCGGTCTGACCCTTTTGGTTCGATGTGGCCCCCAAACTGCCAGCCAACTCGGTGATGTCTGCAGAGTAATGAGGCTTGATGAAATGGTCCGTGAACAACACACGTCCATTGACCACGCCGATGGGCCCCAAAATCCAAACGGGCTTTGCAGGTACTGAGTCAGACGGTGCGAGCGAAGAAGAGGCTGACCCCTGCGCCTTGACCAGATGTTGCAAGTTCAGATGGCCTTGGGCATCGACCAGCACATGGGCAAAGAAATCACTCAAGCCTGTTTCAGCAATTTTCAAGCGCTTGAGGGTGCCTGCTTCCAACCCCAGTTCGATGCCGCGCAGATTCAGCGCCTGGATGTCGAGCAAGACCCCTCCGTCGGAGCTGTTCAGCGCACGCAGGTTCTCAAGCACCAAATTGCCCTGCAACTGCAGGCCCGGGCCTGCTTGAGGCAGGGTCAAGTCCAGATCACCTGTGTAGCTCAAGTCAGCGCGCCTCAAATTGAAATTCAGCCAGTCCGCCGCATAGGCCCGCAGGCGTTGCAAAGGAAAACGGTTCAGCTGCAAGTGCCCCTTGAGCTGCAGCCCCGGCGTTTGGACCTGCTCTGCCGCAGACCAAGGCCAATGGACTGCGCCGTCAAAAACAAACTGCCCCGCCGACCGGCGCTGAGTCTGGGCTCCGACAGTGAAATCCACCTTGACCGAAATCATCTGCGGCGATGCCGCGCCGAGCTGCCAAGCGCCCATGCTGGCTTTGAAATCGCGAGTTTCCAGCTTGGCGCCTCCCGGCACAAACTGGTCATCCAGACTTCCAACACCTTCGGTGATCTGCAAAGGCCCCATGTCCAGCTGCCATGGGTGAGAAGCCGCACCTGACGAAGGCATCGAAGGCGCTCGCGACAGCCAGTCCTCGAACATCCAGCGGCCCTGGGCATCGCGGGTCACATTCACCTGCGGCCCCGTCAAGCCCACCCGACCCACGCGCACCCATTGTTTGGCAACGGCCACCTCCAGCTGCTCAAGGCGCAGTTCGGTCCATGAGGCTTCGGGTTTTTCCTTCGACCCCCAAGACACATCGGTCACGCGGATTTGCGGCAGTTTGAGCACACCGTCCAAAGGCTTCAGGGTGTCGATCGTCAAGTCCACGCCACCGACCTGCAACAAGGGCAAGTCGCTTTGATTCTGGTTGGCCTGGAGCTTCAAATGACGCATGCTCACTTGGCCCGACACCGACAACTCGGGTTGGGTTTCCTGACGAAAATCCAACCGCAGGTCCCATGCCAGTTGCCCGGCAGTTAAGCGAACAGGCCAGGCCGCTGGCCAGTAAGGCAAGTACGGCGCAACATCCAACCCTTTGACTTGAAAATGGGCTTGCGTACGACGATCTGCGGCAAAGGGCATTGTCACTGCATCGGTGTCGAAAACTGCCTCATTGAACCGGAAGACCAGCCGCGGGTGAGTGGCCACCTCGCGGCGTCCACCCAGGTTGCTCAAAAAGGGAATGTCCAGTTGCAGATCGCTCAGCGTATGGGTCACCGCGTGGGGCTCATCGCGGAACTCCACGCCCCCGCCAGACAATTGGATGTTGAACAAGGACAAGCGGGGTACACCTGCGCTCTGAGAACCGGAGGAAGTCAACCGCGCCAAGACATCATCGATGTCATACCGACCTTGCCCAAGGTGTCTCAGTTTCAACTGCGGGTTGCGCACCCGCACCGCATCGGCAACGGGCGCCCAAGCAAACAGTGACTGAATGGACGCGTTGAATTCGACTTCATCCACCGTCAACTGTGCAGGCTGCACGAGCGCATCGCCACCAGCCTGGGCCACACGCATACCGCGCACAATCAAACGCATCGACCAAGGCTTGAAAATCACTTGATCGACGGAGACAGCACGCCCCAGCGCCAGCGTGCCCTGTTTTTCAATTTGCCACTGCAGCAGCATCGGCAAGGTTGCCCAGCAGATCGCGCACACCGCCAGCAAGCCAAGTCCCAAAATCAAAACCAGGCGCTGCCAGCGCTTGAGAAGGCCCACATTCATGATCACACCCGGGAAAGAACAACTGGTGCGATTTTCGTTGATCTGCAGGCGTCTAGAGAGAATGTCACCCTAAAAATCAACAGCGTCATGCCCTGTCAGGCTTCAAACGCCATGACCAGGCTCCCGAGGCCCCCCAAGATCCCGACTTAACTCACCGCGTACCCGGCCATGGCATGATCAGAAAACTGCATAGGCATGCTTTGAAAATCAATTTTTTCCAGCGAGGCGTCCTGTGCAAAGTGGGCCCAGTTCTCCATCAAGGTCGCATTGGCTGAAATCAAGCGCCCTTGCGGGTCCTTGAACCAGAGCATGAAAGGCTGCCTCGCCAAAAACTCTTGCTGCTCTCGCTCCACGGCAAGGGCGTGGGCGGCGATTTTTTTCTCTGCAGTCACATCGATCATCACCAGCCTGCATTCATCACCCATGTCATCCAGCGTTGCATCCACCCGCACGGTCATCTGCGAACGGTGCGCGGTCGAGCGCAAAGTCACCTCACAGTAACGACGACATTTCCCACTCAGTACTTCCCGATGAAAATCCAGGAACAGCGGCTGATCCGAGGGTTCGATGAAATCCAAAAAGGGGCTCAACTTGTGCTGCGAGCGCTGGATATCGAGCATGATGGCCCCAGCCAAATTGGTCTCCAGCACACCGCCATGGCTGTCCAAACTGACAAAACCAACCGGTGCGAAATCGTATGCATCCTGGTATTTGTGCAGCAGTGCTTCGTCATGAACCACAAGCGCCTGCGCATCCAGCGCCTGAGATACCCCATCGTAGACAACTCGAGGTGCGCGCACCAAACGCTCTTGTAAACGCCGATTTTCAGCAGTGACCAATGAGAAACACTCGCAAACCGATTCACGCAATCCATCCCGATCCAGGATATGGATATTGCCCCGTCCACTGGACACGAGTCCCGCCGACTGCAATTTTCCCAGCGCCTGCGTGATCGACTCTCGGCGTACACCCAGCATGTTGGCAATCGTTTCGTGGGTGACTTTCAATTGGTCACTGCACACAGCATCCTGATTGAACAACAGCCAATAACAAAGCCGTTCACTGACACTGTGATGACCAATGCACACAATGCTTTGAGCCATTTGCGTGATCAGAGATTGAACATAAGCCAGCGCCAACTGCTGCAATTCACTGCATCGAGAAAGCTCCGACAAAAAGACAGCTGCGGGCATCCTGAATGCCTGTCCCGCACACTGAATGACGGCTCGGTGATTCATCGAGCCACTGCCCAAAACCAATGACACACCGACGATGCCATCGCGCCCCGTCATGGCCAATTCAGAACTGTCACCGTTGGCGGTATGTGAAACCAAGGAAGTGGTACACGTGGTCGGAAAATACACAAACTCCAACGATTCGCCCGCTTCACTGATCACTTGACCAGTCGCCACCTCCACCAGCTTGAGGGATTCAGAAAGACGCGCATAGTGACTCAATGGGATGGCCGCCAAAATTCTATTTTGACGAGGACTCTCGACCATGGGATATGACATGACAACCCTTTCTTGCACGTGTGCGATTCAAACCAATAAAACGGTCAAATGAGCAGCATTGGAAGAACCCCTCACCTGCTCCTGGATCGGGCGACATGGCTGCATCAAACCACTTTTCCCACCTGATACTTCGACGCCTTGAGGGATGCCATGCGATGAACCTGAAGAACTGGAATCCAATAAAGCCGCCAACTCTTGCGGACTCACAAGTGGCGTCAAATCTGACATCAGCGTTTTTGGGGGGAGAGACAACATGAGCAATCCATTCCTGGTATTTCCGAACAACCTGATTTCAACAAGCACCCAAAGCGTCAATGCCATATTGCGCGAAGTTAAATCAGAGCACCATTGATCCAACGATCTGATTGCATATGCATGCAGGCATATACCTATCGGAACATTCAGCGCGCCGTGACCTGAAAACAACCATACTGAGGAAAAGGAGAGGCCCAGCTGTTGAAACAGCTGGCTGCTCGGCATCCGCAAAAACCAATGTCCTGTGCGACAAAGACTGGGCTGCAATCCATGGGAACCAGATGAGGACTCTGACACTGTGCACGCAAGCATGCGTCCGTGCACAGCCATCATGCTCACATTCAGACGGGGTATTCAGGGGTGACCATCTATCCATATCTCAGCGCGGTCTGTGTGAAGAACCACATGGGCATGATGACCCGCGATGACACACATCTCATCCAACACGACCGAACCAAGTCAGACCGTATGAGCAACAACCCACCCAAGATTCGCTGATGGAGATCAGCCGCGTTGGCGAGCCCATTCGGGCAACGGTGCCGATTTGTGCAAGACATCCTGATGCAACCAGATGGCACTCTTGCGAGCGCGCTCAGCCACGGTTTCGAGCGGCAGCTGCTGGTAGTCGTCGTTGAACACCTCAAAGCTGTAGTCACCGCGGTAACCGATGCGATCAAGGCGCAGCACCAGATCGGCCAGTTGCTCGCTGTGCACGCCCTCGCCAGGGAACACGCGAAAAGTACGTGCAGTGGTCATGCGCTCTTCAAAGGTGGGGGTTTCCTGCCACATGAAGTCCGACAGTTGCACCAAGAATATTTTCGCGGGGTCCAACTCTTCGATGGCATCCAATGAAGTCTTGGCCGCAAAGATATGAAAGGAGTCGATGCCAATACCCAGATTGGGACAATCGGCGCGGCACACCACGTCCCAGCTGGTCGTGAATTCGTTGACCGTACGGCCCCAAGACAGTGCCTCGTAAGCGACCTTGATCCCCAAGGGCACCGCCAGCATGGCCAACTTTTTCAGATCAGCGGCGATCTGATCCAGGTCTTGCGTGGCGTGACGCGAAGTCGATGAACAAGCCAACAAGACCTTGCTGCCGGTCGCCGCGCACATTTCCAGCATGGCTTTGGCAATGTCGAGTTTGTAGCTGTGCAAATGCCCTGACAAGCCTTCAAAGTCGCGCAACACCTGAAAGCCTGTGGGCCGCAGACCGCTTTGGCGAATGGCCTCGACGGCAGCCCTCACGCCGCCCGGGTGTGTGACCAGATCGCGCGCCATGAGCATCACCTGAGAAAAGCCGGCCTCTTTCATAGCGGCCAACTTGGCCTCCAAGGTGCCGGCCATGGTGATGGTGTCCATCCCGTAGCCATTGAGCAAATTCATCTCATTGGCCTCACTTGTGGACGAGTTCAAAAGCGACCGAACCCAATGCGACACGGGTCAAGGCACCACGGTCCTCAGGGTGCAGTTGGGTCGACTCGACAAACTCCACGCCACGGCCCTTGAGCGCCGCCACTGCTTGCCCCACATCGGGCACACCAAAGCCAATGCGTTGCAAGCATTCGGGGCTGTCATCACTGTCCATCCAGGGCTCAGGCTCGATCAGCTGCCACAAGAAACTGCCGCAAGGGCTCTTCATGAGTTTGCCTTTGGGCAAGATGCCAAAGCGCTCGTCGTCGGCAATGCTGCTGAAGTCAAACATGTGCTCGTAATAGGTCTGCCAATCGGCGCTGCGTGCCGCACCAATGTACTGAACGACACCAAAGTAGTCCATGCCTGCCAGCGCTGGTGGGTTAGGGTCCACCGTCGGAATGGGTTTGAAGTCGATGTCGTAAATCGAAAACTCTTGCCAGCGATCCACAAAATAGAAACGACTGCCGCCGGGGCCATGGATGGCGGGAATATGCAACTCCATCGCTTGCGCGTGACTGCCCACACTCCATGCACCGAGTTCGATGCAACGGTTGTGCGCCTTGAGCGCGTCTTGCACACGAAATGCCACAGCCGAAATGATGGCTTGACCATCCACCGTGCCGCTCACACGCGCATCGTCCGGATTGGCATTGACCACCAGATTCATCCCACCTTGGCGGTACAAGGTCACTTCACGCGAGCGGTGACGAGCCACCGGTCGAAACCCCATGTTTTCCAGCACTTGACCCAACGCTTGTGGGCGACTGGTCGCGTATTCGATGAATTCAATACCCGCAATCCCCAAACGGTTGGGCATGTCAGGAACGGCTTCTCGGTGCACTGGGTTTGGGGTCATTTTTAGGCTCCAGCGGGGTACTCAGACCCCATAAGACACAGACTCAATAGCTCAGCCGTGCCAGTTGGCGCAGCACATCGGCGGTGGTCGTTGGCAAGCCAAAATATTCCAAATAAGCCGGGATTTGCTCGTACAGCATGTCCGTGCCCACCTGCGTTCGGCAGCCACGCGCTTGCGCTGCAGCCACAAATGCCGTGGTCTCGGCTTTCATCACCACTTCACCCACAAAGGTGTCGGGCGACAAGCGTGAGACATCCATGGGCAGCGGATCACCTTCGTACATGCCCATGGGCGTGGCGTTGACCACCAGATCATGTTCCGCCGGGTCGTTGGAGCCGGTGAACACCGCCATCTTCGGATAGTTGTCTTTGAGGCGTTGAGCCAAAGCTTCGCAACTGGCTGTGTCCACATCGAACAAACTCATGGCCGCAACGCCCGCGCCTGCCAGTGAAGCCGCAATGGCACAGCCCACTCCACCGGTGCCTACAACGAGCACGCGCTTGTCTGCGAGCGCAAAGCCCTTGCGTTGCACACCACGTACAAAGCCAGCGCCATCGAACATGTCACCCACCAAGCGGCCATCAGGCAAACGCTTGACGGCGTTGCAAGCGCCTGCGACCCGCACGGTCGCCGTCACTTCGTCCAGCAACCCCACCGTAGCGACTTTGTGCGGCATCGTGATCAGAGCACCCCGGATGTTCTCCAAGGTGAACACCGCCTTGAGGAAGTTCGGGTATTGCTCGCTCTTGCAAGCCATGGGGACCACCACCGCGTTGATGCCCGCCTTTTCAAAGTACGGGTTGTAAATCATCGGCGACTTGAAAGTGTGCGTCGGATAGCCGATGTGAGCGATGATTTCCGTGTTGCCGTTGATCATTTTCAAAAATCAATCACTCGAATTCACGCCGCTTGAGCGGCAGAAACACCCGCACGCAGCGCCAGCAAATAGCTGTCAGCACCAAAACCGCAAATTTGACCCTTGACGATCTCGGCAAACACCGACTTGTGACGGAATTCCTCGCGTGCATGAATGTTGGACATGTGCAACTCCACCACAGGGCAGGTCAACACAGCCAATGCATCGCGAATGGCATAGCTGTAATGGGTCCAGGCACCGGCGTTGATCAGCACAGCGTCGACTTTGTCAAAGTACGCCTGGTGAATGCGCTCGCACATATCACCTTCATGGTTGGTTTGATAGCACTCGACCTCGGCGCCCAGCTCCTTGCCCAACTGGTGCAGGCTGGCATTGATTTCATCCAGGGTGATGGTGCCGTATTGCTTGGGGTCGCGTTTGCCGAACATGTTGTGGTTCACGCCGTGCAGCATCAAAACTTTCATGACAATTCCTTTCAATCGATCTACGGAGCTTCGCCGCACACGCAGCGAAGCTTCCCTTCGGGAAATTACTTGCCCGACTTCTTGGCTGGCACGGCAGCAGCAGAGCGAACTTTGTCGATTTCCGCTTGCAACTCTTTGACCAGGTCCTGACCCACGGTCACGCCATACTTGGCGGTCACAGGGCGCATCTTGTCGCGCAGCTTGGCCATTTCGGCTTCTGGCAACTGCGACACTTGCATGCCGTTCTTCTTCAGGTTGTCCAGAATGCTGGCTTCCAAGGCGCGGGCTTTGTCACGCTGGAATTTGGCAGACTCGGTCGCGGCTTCGGCCACGATCTTTTTCTCGGCAGCCGACAACTTGTCCCAGAACTTCTTGCTGATGATGACCGACTGAGGGTTGTATTGATGACCCGTCAAAGCCAAGTGCTTTTGCACTTCGTACAGCTTGGCACCGTTGATGGTGGCGACAGGGTTTTCTTGGCCGTCAACAGCTTTTTGCTCCAACGCGGCATACAACTCAGGAAATGGCAGCGGTGTGGGGTTGGCACCCAAAGCCTTGACCCAGTCCACGTTGATCGGGTTGGGGATCACGCGCAGCTTCAGGCCTTCGAGGTCTTCGACCTTGTTGATGGCGCGCTTGCTGTTGGTGATGTTGCGAAAACCCAGCTCGTAGTAGCCCAGGCCGATGATGCCCTTATCTTCCAGTTTGGCGTGCAGCTTTTTGCCAAAAGCGCCGTCCACTGCTGCATCGGCTTCTTTGCCAGAGCCGAACATGAATGGGAAATCAAAGATGGCGAATTCCTTGACCTGTGAGGCGAAGATGCCGGAGTTCATTGAAGCCATCTCCAAAGTGCCGCCTTGGATGGCCGACACGTTGGCTTGGTCACTGCCCAAGGCGCCGCCCGGGAACACGTTGACCTTGATCTTGCCGCCCGAGTTTTTCTCGACAATTTCCTTGAACTTTTCCATGCCCAGCACGATGGGGTGACCCGCTGCATTCTGGTTGGCGAACTTGATGGTTTTGTCTTGTGCCGATGCCACGCCAGCCGCGGCCAAGGCAACGCTTGCAATCAGGGTCTTGATAAATACACGTTTCATGAGTTGTCTCCAAGAAAAATAAAGGACGTACGCTCTGCATCAAGGGGCAGGTCGTCAGGCGTACCCGATCAGACGACCCCACCGGGAATCAATAGAACCAACGCGCGGGCACCATCACCAAAGCTGGGAAAGCGACCATGGCAAACATGATGATGAACTGGGCCACCATGAACGGCATCACACCGCGAGTCACTTCGTCCATGCTGATTTTGCCCACACCGGCGACCGCATTGAGTACGGTGCCCACTGGCGGTGTGATCAGGCCAATCGCATTGTTGATGATGAACAGCACCCCAAAATAAACCGGATCAATGCCTGCAGCCTTGACCACAGGCATCAGCACCGGGGTCAGCAACAAGATGGTGGGCGTCATGTCCAGTGCTGTCCCCACCACCATGGTGATGACCATGATGGTCAACATGAGCAAACGGGGGCTGTCCAGCAAAGGTTGTAGCAACTCGATCAACTGCGCAGGCAAGTTGGCCACGGTGATGAGCCAGGCCGAGACCATGGCTGCAGCCACCAAGAACATCACGATTGCACTGGTTTTGGCCGAATTCACAAACAATGGATACAGATCTTTCAAACCCAGTTCGCGGTAAATCAATGTGGAGATGAGCAAAGCGTAAACCGCGGCCACCACTGCCGCCTCCGTGGGCGTGAAGACGCCAAACTTGAGTCCGAACACCACAATCAGAGGCAGCACCAAGGCCCAAGTAGCCTCTCGCATGGCCACCATGATCTCGCCCATGGATTTACGGGGAGGCACCTGCACCACCTCACGCCGAGCAAGCCACCACCAAGTCATCCAAAGAGAGGCTCCCAGCATGATGCCCGGCACGATACCGGCCATGAACAGTTTGGAGATGGACACATTGCCCGCCACGCCAAAGATCACAAAACCGATGCTGGGCGGTATGACCGGGGCGATGATGCCAGCCGATGCAATCAGTCCCGCCGAGCGGGCCCTGTCGTGACCTGCTGCGACCATCATGGGCAAAAGCAAGGCCGACAATGCCGCTGCATCGGCTACTGCAGAGCCCGACAAGGCGGCCATGATCACCGCAGCCATGATGGTCACATACCCCAAACCGCCTTTGATGTGACCTACGCACGCCATCGCAAAGTTCACGATGCGTCGCGACAACCCACCCGCGTTCATGATTTCCCCGGCCAACATGAAAAACGGCACCGCCAGCAAGGGGAAGCTGTTGGAACCCTCCAGCAGATTCTGCGCAAGGATCTGGGCATCGAACATGTCCATGTGCCACATCAAGGCCACGCCGCAGATCAGCAAAGAAAACGCGATCGGGATGCCAATGGCCATCGCACCGATCAATGAAAAAACGAAAATGGCAATTGTCATGGCAGTCTTTCGCGCGCTCAGGCTTTGTGTGCGCCATGCGGCGACTCTTCTGATTCCTGGATCATCACCAAGTCTTCATCGCTCATCTGCCCGGTCAGCAAACGAAACAGATCAGAGAGCAAGATCAAGCCACCCAACACTGAAAACACCACACCGGGTGCATAAAGCCACGCCATGGACACTTCCATCACGGCACTGGTACTGTCTAGGTTGATCATGGCTTGCTGGTAAGCACCGCTGAACAGCAGCCAGCAGATGAACAACATGGCCAAGTAGGAAAAGGCCAAACAAACTTTTTTAGCTGTAGAACCGAGCTTACCCACCAGCATGTCGGTGCCCAGATGACCATGGTCTTTAAGGGCGATGATCGCCCCCATGAATGTCATCCAGACGAACAACCAACGCGACAGTTCTTCGGACAGGGTGATACCCGAGTTGAAGCCATAGCGCATGACCACGTTGCCGAACACCAGCACCACCATCACGGCCAGGCTGATGGCGATGACCCCACTGAGCAACCTGCAATAGCCATCAATGATTTTTTTCACCACTTGTATCTCCTGAGTCGAACTGTCATTAATGTACGAACTGGTTAGTTTTCTCGAATGGGTAATTACCCTCATACCAAAATGACAGAAAACGCTAGCTGCTATGTCGAAATTGAATGACTGACAAATCTCAAGATCAACTCCACCACATGTTCGCGCTTGAGGGTGTCCGCTTTGTCGTTGCTGGAACGGTCCTGAAAAATCACCCCAAAGGTGTGGCGGTTAGAGACATTGAAAAATGTGAATGCAGAGATCGCCGAGTGGATGTCCACCGGGTCCAGCCCTGACCTGAAAACCCCCTGCAGCACACCCCGGTCATAGACCGCTTGTACGGACCGGATGGCGTTTGAATTCAATTGCTGGATGCTGCTGCTTTGTCGCAGGTAGTCACCACGCTGGATGTTCTCGTTCATCACCAAGCGGATAAAGTCTTCGTTGTCACGGTGGTGGTCGTAGGTGAACTCGACCAAGTGCTTCAACGCCTGCACAGGCGGCAAATCATCCAAATGCAGATCCGACTCGATGGCCCTCATCCGGCGGTAGGCTTCTTCGAGCACCGCCAGGTACAGCCCGTCCTTGCTGCCGAAGTAGTAATAGATCATGCGCTTGCTGGTGCGCGTGGCGGCGGCGATTTCGTCAATGCGAGCACCGCTCAGGCCTTTGTCGGCAAACTCATGCGTGGCGACCGCAAGGATCTCGGCCATGGTGCGAGCAGGGTCGTTCGTGCGGCCGGGTTCTTTGACCCCATCGGACATGGACGGCACCGATTTTTCAGAATGTACCATTTGGTTCATTCGCGAAGTATAGAGCGCCGTCTGTCGCGTTCTTATCAGTGCATGCCCGCACAGGTCCTGTTCAGTGGTTATATTGGCCATCAAGACATTTCACCCTTCGGAGCATCCATGAAAACAATCGGCATGATCGGCATCGGCATGATGGGACACGGCATCGCAAGCAATTTGCTCAAGCACGGGCATAGCCTGACGGTTTTGGAGCACCCCGGCAACCAGCCGCTCGATGCCTTGCTGGCTGCGGGTGCACGCACCTGCAACACGCCCCAAGCGCTGGCCGCGCAGTCCGAGGTGATCATTTTGTGTGTGACCGGCACGCCCCAGGTCGAGGCCGTTTTGCTGGGCGACGATGGCGTCTTGAAAGGCCTGCGTCCGGGCACCATCGTCATCGACTGCTCCACCGCCGTGCCCGCCTCCACCGAAAAAGTCGCCGCGATGGTGATCGCCCAAGGCGGTCAATTCCTCGATTCGCCCATGACCCGCACCCCCAAAGAAGCGGCCGAAGGCCGTTTGAACTTGCTGGTGGGGGGCGATGCGGCACTGTTTGAAAGCTGCAAACCCATCTTGGCCTGCTTTGCCGAAAACATCGTGCACACCGGCCCCATTGGTTCAGGTCACCGCATGAAGCTCTTGCACAACTACGTCTCGCTGGGCACCGTGACCTTGCTGGCCGAAGCGGCTGCGTGTGCGCAACTGTCTGGCGTCAACGCGCAAACCTTTGTGGATGTGCTGGCCATGGGCGGCGGCTGGGGCGCAGCACTGGAGCGCCTCAAACCCACCTTGGCCACAGGGGACACCTCAGGCTTGCGTTTTTCGATGAGCAACGCGCTCAAAGACCTCAGCTACTACAACCAAATGGCCAGCGACACGCATGCCGACCACACTGTGGCACAGGCTGTGAAAAACACACTGGAGGCCGCCTGCCAAGAGGGCGACCCCAACGCGCTGGTGCCTGAGTTGATTGAACGGCTGGTCAAGCGGCCAAAGCGTTGAGCCCTGAACCAAGGCCTTCAGGCCTTGGGCAAAATTTCCAGCACCTTCTCTAAAGGTCGGCACACACGCACACCCAAAGGGGTCACCACGATGGGACGTTCGATCAGCACCGGGTGTTGTGCGATGAAGTCCAGCAGCTGCGCGTCGCTCCAATGGGCATCGGCGAGGCCGAGTTCGCTGTAAGGCGGCGCTTTGGCGCGCAGCAGACCGCGCACACCACCGCCCATGCGCTGAGCCAAAGACAACAATGTGTCGCGATCCGGCGGATGCTTGAGGTACTCAATCACCACCGGCTCGCCCCCGCGGTCGACGATCATGGCCAACGCCTTGCGTGAAGTGCTGCATGCGGGGTTGTGATAGATGGTGATGTCGCTCATGGGCATGGGATAGAAAGGTCCAAATCAGCGCAAAGGCACGGTCAGTTGTGCGATCACGCCAGCGGTGTCGGGGCGCACGCCACGCCACCAAGCAAAGGCCTCGGCAGCCTGCTCTGCCAACATGCCCACACCGTCGGCCAAGCGTGACACCCCAGCCTGACTGGCCAGTTGCAGGAATGGCGTCAGACCTTTGCCGTACGTGAGGTCGTAAGCCAGGCAAGACGGTGCGAATGCAGACAAAGGCAGGGGTGGCAACTCGGCGCTCAGGCTTGCCGATGTGGCGTTGAGCACCACATCAAAGCCCCCCTTCACATCGGCGTACGCCACACCAGACACGGGCACACTCCCCGTTTGGTGTTGACGCGCCAAGTCGGCAAGCTCTTGGGCTTTGGCAACCGTACGGTTGACGATCACCACCTCGGCTGGCCCTTGGGCCAGCAAGGGCAACAAGGCGCCCCGAGTAGCCCCGCCCGCCCCCAAAATCAAGACCCGCTGGCCAGACAAGACACAGCCCAAGTTGTGAACCAGATCCCGCACCAGGCCAATGCCGTCAAAGTTTTCGGCATAGACCTTGTCGCCCTCAAACTTCATGGCATTCACGGCACCGGCCATCCTTGCGCTAGGAGCCAAATCGGTGGCATAAGCAAACGCATCCAGCTTGAAGGGCGCAGTCACGTTCATGCCACGGCCCCCCCCTAGCCTGAAAGCATCGGCCGCCTGTGCAAATCCACCGAGAGGGCCCAATACCTTGGTGTACTCGATATCCTGTCCGGTCACTTGCGCAAAAGCAGCATGAATCCATGGCGATTTGCTCTGCTCAATGGGGTTGCCGATCACGGCGTAACGGTCTGTCATGAAGATTTCCAGCAAACAATGCACCGATCTTATCGCCTCAGCACGGAGCCATGCAGACCCTGCAGATCTACCCATTTCTGACGACCGTACACAACCGACCCGAGCCGTACATCCAAAAGGGTTAACTCAATGCCGCCCCACCAAGCGACTCACAAAATAGCCCAACAAGGCGACACCCAAGGCGGCCACACTCAAGGTGTAAGGCAACCAGTCCCGATCCACGCTTTCGGCCATGAGCAACACACCGCTTGACTGACCAAAAAACAGCAAACAGGCAAACAAGGTGACCGCTGTGCCGCGAGAGGCGGGGGCCATTTGGGTGGCCTGAACCTGAAGTGTGTTGTGCAGCATGTAAAAACCAAAACCGGTGGCAAAGCAGCCGAGCATGCCCATGGCCGGATGATGTGCCCAAGCCAGAATCGACAAACCGGCAACGATACATCCCACACCGGTCTTGACCAAACCGCGCTCACCGCCGAGCCAAGCAAGCCAGCGACGCGCCAACTGGCTGTAAAGCAAACCACCCACGCCGTAGAGCATCATGACCGAGCCCGCCAAGACCACGCTCATGTCAAATTGCTGGTGCAAATGAGTTGGAATGAAGGCCATGGCACCAAAGACCAATGCGCCTTCTATTGCCGTGACGATCAGCACCTGACGCACACGTGCCACACGCAACATCTCGAAGGTGTTGGCAAAGTAAGCGGCAAAGCTGGTGCCATGGGCTGCAGGCGATGCGGTCGACAGACTGCGCAACTTGCGCCACAAAAGCAAGGCGACGAAAGCAAACAGTGCAGACACCATTGCAAACGCGGTGCGCCAGCCCAGGTTTTCTGCAGCAAAACCGCCAAACCACAAGCCGACCATCATCCCGCTGACGGTGTAGCCCATCAATTTGGCCAGGGTTTCCTGCCTTCGGTCATAAGCGACCTGATCACCGATCCAGGCCATGGACAAAGGAATGATGCCTGCCGCCGCAGCCCCCATGAAACCGCGCATGACCACCAGCAGCGTCAGGTCTGACGCCATGCTGGTGATGGCGCTGAAGACGGCGCAGGCCAGCACAGCCAAGAAAATAACGCGCAATTTGCCAAAGCGATCACCCAGCGGCCCGTAAAACAACTGCAGCACACCGTAGGCCACGGCAAAGGCAGACACCACGCGTGAAGCCTCTCCGGTCGTCACCTGAAACTCTTGACCCAGGACCACCAGCATCGGATCGCACAGCCGCATGGAGGCCATGCTGGCGAAACCCGCCAGCCCCATCACGCGCAAGCTGTTGCGCTCAGCTTGCGCTGTGGTCATACATCAAGCTTTCAGTTGCTGCTCCAGATCGTGCAGGACCTGGTAGCAAGGCAAGACTTGGGCAATCGAGCTGTTGGGCTCACGGCCTTCGCGGATGGCAGCGAAGAACTCGCGGTCTTGCAACTCGATGCCGTTCATCGACACCGCCACTTGCGACACATCGATCTTTTCTTCCTTGCCGGTGTACAGGTCGTCGTAACGGGCCAGGTAGGTGCCTGTGTCACCGATGTAGCGGAAGTAAGTGCCCAATGGGCCGTCGTTGTTGAAGCTGAGCGACAAAGTGCAGATCGCACCGTTGGCGGCCTTGAGCTGGATGCTCATGTCCATGGCGATACCCAGCGTGGGATGGATCGGGCCTTGCACCGCATTGGCTTTGACGATGGGGCTGCCGCACTGGTAGGCAAACAGGTCCACGGTGTGGGCAGCGTGGTGCCACAGCAGGTGGTCGGTCCAACTGCGGGCTTGGCCCAGCGCGTTCATGTTGGTGCGGCGGAAGAAGTAGGTCTGCACGTCCATCTGCTGGATGTTGAATTCACCGGCCTTGATCTTGTGGTTGACCCACTGGTGGCTGGGGTTGAAGCGGCGGGTGTGGCCCACCATGGCCACCAAGCCGGTTTCTTGTTGAACCCGTAAAACTTCTTGGCCTTGTGTGTACACATCACACAGCGGAATTTCGACCTGCACATGCTTGCCTGCCTTCAGGCATGCCAGGCTTTGGCTGGCGTGCATTTGTGTGGGCGTGCACAAAATCACGGCGTCGACTTCTTTCAAAGCCAAAGACTCGTTCAGATCGGTGGTGACGTGAGCAATGCCGTATTTGTCTGCCACCTCTTTGGTTTTATCGAACTCACGGCCGATCAAGGACACGACTTCCACGCCGTCGATGTTCTGGATGCCGTCCAGGTGTTTGATGCCGAAGGCACCTGCGCCCGCTAGGGCGACTTTGATGGTTTTGCTCATGAACAATCCTCTTAAACGTTTTCCAAAATGGCGTGGCCCACAGCGGTGTTCGATGCGGGCACATGGTAGAAGCGGTGCGCCAGCTTGGGCGCAGGGCCGGTGGCTTGGCCGCCCTCGATGTCGCTCATCGCGCCTCGGGCGATCAGCCACATGACCAACTCGATGCCTTCGCTGCCCGCTTCACGCACATAGTCGATGTGGGGCGTGGCGGCGCAAGTCACAGGGTCGTTGATGAGTTGGTCCAGCCAGGCGTTGTCCCACTCGCGGTTGATCAGGCCCGCACGTGCGCCCTGCAGCTGGTGGCTCATGCCGCCGGTGCCCCAGATGTGCACGTGGATGTCTTCGTCGTAGCTTTCAATCGCTTTGCGGATGGCTTGACCCAGGTTGAAGCAGCGCTGCCCACTGGGCACGGGGTACTGCACCACGTTGACCGCAAACGGAATCACCGGGCAAGGCCAAGCGTCCTTCACCGGGTCCAGCTCGCCGCACATCAATGACAGCGGCACCGTCAGGCCGTGGTCCACGTCCATTTTGTTGACGATGGTCAGGTCGAAGTCTTGCTGAATGACCGACTGCGCGATGTGCGCGGCCAGCTCGGGGTGACCTTTGACCACAGGCACCGGGCGTGGGCCCCAGCCTTCGTCGGCGGGCTTGTACTCGGCGGCGGTGCCGATGGCGAAGGTGGGGATCATGTCCAGGCTGAAAGCCGTGGCATGGTCGTTGTAGACCAAAAAGATCACGTCGGGTTTGTTGTCCTTCATCCATTGTTTGGAGAAGTCGTACCCTGCGAACAGGGGTTTCCAATAGTCTTCTTTGGTTTTGCCCAAGTCCATGGCCGCGCCAATGGCGGGCACGTGCGAGGTGAAAACGGATGCGGTGATTTTGGCCATGTGTTGTTCTCTCAAATTAATTGGGGTGATCCGACTAAAGGTGGACCCCGATTAAGGTTTTTTGCCTGCTGCGCCTTGGGGTTGGTTTTGCGCTTGCGCAGTGCCGTCTTCACCGATGTAGCGATTGCCTTCCACGCTGCGGCCACCGCCGATCATCATGTTGCGGTACTCCTCTTCGGTCATGCCGGTCATGGAGCCTGCCATTTGCTGGAAGCTCTTGCCGTCGGTCGCACCGATCTTGGCGAGAAAATAAATGTTGCCGCCAGTGCGCATGCACCAGTTCAGATCACGCGCGAGCACGGCCTGCTTTTGTTCTTCGGTCATAGACCACTCGTCGAGATACGCACGTTCATCGGCCTTGAACCGTTCACGGTTCTCGGCCTTCATGAGCGACATGCAAAACTGGTTGAGCCAGTAGCCTTTGCGCGATTGCTCGGCGTCAAAAATGATCGTGCCGGGCACGTCGGTGTAGGGTTTATCCAAAGCCATGGGTTCTCCAATCGGTCGCTGCCAGCGCTGTCGCTCTGGCACACGAAGTTATTTCTGTTCTTCGGGCCAATACAGGCGCATCGGGTTGTCCACGAGCAACTTGCGCTGCAGTTCGGCTGTGGGCGCGATGTGCGGGATGAAGTCCACCAACAGGCCGTCATCGGGCATGTGGTCTTTCAGGTTGGGGTGAGGCCAGTCGGTGCCCCACAGCACGCGATCAGGAAACTCCTCGACGATGCGCTTGGCAAACGGGATCACATCCTGATACGCGTTTTGCTCACCATCCAAGGCCTTGGGGCCAGACACCGACAAACGCTCGGGGCAAGACACTTTGCTCCACACATTGCTGTGCTCGCGCATCAACTTCTGGAACAGCGCAAACTGGGGGCCGTCCACCGGCAGCGACACATCGGGGCGGCCTATGTGGTCGACCACCACGGTGGTGGGCAGCGCGGTGAAAAAGTCCCACAGCTCGGGCAGGTCCACCGCTTCAAAGTAGATGACCACGTGCCAGCCCCACTTCGCGATGCGGCTGGCGATCTCCATCAGCTCGTCTTTGGGGGTGAAGTCCACCAGACGCTTGACGAAGTTAAAACGCACACCGCGCACACCTGCCTCGTGCATGGCTTGGATTTCTTCGTCCGACACGCTGCGCTTGACGGTGGCCACACCACGCGCTTTGCCGCCGGAGTTGACCAAGGCATCGACCATGGCTCGGTTGTCTGCGCCGTGGCAGGTGGCTTGCACCACCACATTGCGCGCAAAACCCAGGTGGTCGCGCAGTGCGTACAACTGGTGTTTGCTGGCATCACAGGGCGTGTATTTGCGCTCGGGCGCATACGGAAACTCGGCACCCGGGCCGAACACATGGCAGTGGGCATCGACTGCGCCTGCGGGCAACTGAAAAGTCGGCTTGGATGGCCCGGTGTACCAGTCCATCCAGCCTGCGGTTTTGGTGAAATCACCTGTTGTGGGTTTGCTCATGGTCAGCAGCTCAGTCGATGTATTGGAGACCTGCAGCGGCCAGCGGCTCGCGCATCTTGTACATGTCCAGGCCCAGCACGCCAGAAGCGAGCTTGGCGCGTTTTTCGCCTTCAAAACTTTCGCGTTTTTGCGCCGCTTCCAGGGTTTGCACCGCGCGGGCGGCAGGCACACACACCACACCATCGTCGTCGGCCACGATCACGTCACCGGGGTGGACCATCATGCCCGCGCACACCACCGGGATGTTGACCGAACCGATGGTGGCCTTGATGCAGCCCTTGCTGCTGATGGCTTTGCTCCAGACCGGAAAGTTCATCTTTTGCAGTTCTTTCACATCACGCACCCCGGCGTCGATGATCAAAGCGCGTGCGCCACGGGCCTGAAAGGACGTGGCCAGCAGGTCACCAAAATAGCCATCGGTGCAGTCGGCCGTGATGGCTGCGACCACGATGTCGCCCGGTTGAATCTGTTCAGCGGCCACATGCAACATCCAGTTGTCGCCGGGGTGCAGCAACACCGTGACTGCGGTGCCCGACACCTGCGCACCGGGATAGATGGGGCGCATATAAGGCTTCATGAGGCCCACACGGCCCATGGCCTCGTGCACGGTGGCTGAGCCGAGTGCGCCCAGACCGTCAGCGGCTGCGCGGTCCGCGCGGGTGATGTTGCGGTAAACAACGCCGAGTTCGTACATGGTTTTCTCCTGAATTTGGAATCAATGGCTCACAGGCCTTTGGCGGTCAATTGGTCGTCCAAGCGTTTGAACACACGGCGGGCGTTGCCCTCATAGACCATGTAACGCTCTTGATCGTTCAGGTTGGCCGTGGCTTGCACATAGCGCTTGGTGTCGTCAAAGTAGTGGCCGGTTTCGGGGTCGATGCCGCGCACCGCACCGATCATCTCGGAGGCAAACAAAATGTTCTTGACCGGGATCACCTTGGTCAGCAAATCAATGCCGGGCTGGTGGTACACGCAGGTGTCAAAGAAGATGTTGTTGAGCAAGTGCTCGGTCAACAAAGGCTTTTTGAGTTCTTGCGCCAGTCCACGGAAACGGCCCCAGTGGTAAGGCACCGCGCCGCCGCCGTGCGGGATCAAGAACTTCAACGTCGGGAAATCCTTGAACAGGTCTGAGGTCAGGCACTGCATGAAGGCCGTGGTGTCGGCGTTGAGGTAATGCGCGCCGGTGGTGTGAAAGCAGCTGTTGCAGCTGGTCGAAACGTGGATCATCGCGGGGATGTCGTACTCGACCATCTTTTCGTAAATCGGGTACCAGGCCTTGTCGCTCAAGGGGGGCGACGTCCAGTGGCCACCGGACGGATCGGGGTTCAAGTTGATGCCGACGTTGCCATATTGCTCCACACACTTGACCAGCTCGGGGATGCAAGTGGCCGGGTCCACGCCGGGCGATTGGGGCAGCATGGCCGCAGGCACGAAGTGGTCGGGGAACAGTTGCGCCACGCGGTAGCACAGCTCGTTGCAAATGGCCGCCCAGGTGGACGAGACATTGAAGTCGCCAATGTGGTGGGCCATGAAGCTGGCGCGGGGGCTGAAGATGGTGATGTCCGAGCCACGCTCTTTCATCTTGGCCAATTGGTTGGTCTCAATGCTCTCGCGCAGTTCGTCGTCACTGATTTTCAGATCAGCCACTTTGGGCATCATGGCCGGGTCTTTGATGCCCGCAATTTGCTTGTTGCGCCAGTCCTCCAACGCCTTGGGGGCGGTGGTGTAGTGGCCGTGCACGTCGATGATCAAGGGCTGGGTTTGGCTCATAGGGCTTCCTGCGGGTGGACGAATGATTGGATGAGATTGTGCAGCCTGGCCCGGTGGGCACCCAGCCTTGCGACCATCTACCAGCTAGAACAAATGCGCATAACTCAGGCATGGGTATGACAAAATGACACCCACAGAAAGTGCACCATGGACCTTAAACAGCTCGAATACTTTGTCCGCGTGGCCGAACTGGGCAGTTTCACCCGCGCAGCTCTGGCGTTGAACATCGCCCAACCGGCACTCAGCCGCCAAGTGCGCTTGCTCGAAGTGGAGCTTCGGCAAAACCTGTTGGTGCGCAATGGCCGTGGCGCCACCCCCACCCAGGCCGGACAACTGCTGCTGGAGCATGGACGGGGCATCCTGCACCAGGTCGAACGTGCCCGCGAAGAGCTGGGCCGCGTTCGCAGCGGACTGTCCGGTCGCGTGGCCTTGGGTCTGCCCCCCAGCGTGGCGCGGGTGCTCACCGTGCCCTTGACCCGGGCTTTTCGTCAAAAAATGCCCGAAGCCCAACTGTCCATCAGTGAAGGCTTGTCCACGGCCATGCAGGAAAACCTGCAAAGCGGCCGCTTGGACATTGCGGTGCTCTACAACCCCAATCAGCTCGCTGGCATTGAACACACACCATTGGTCAGAGAAGAATTGCTGTTGGTGCAACCGCGTCCGCCGGGCCTGCAAGAAGATCCGCCGCCACCGCCAATCACACTTCAAGAGGTGGCCAACTTGCCGCTGGTGATTCCCACACGTCCCAACGCGATCCGCATGCATGTCGAATCCGAAATGGCGGCGATTGGTTGCAGGCCACAGATTGCCCTGGAGATCGATGGCGTGAGCGCCATCCTTGACTTAGTGGCCGACGGCGCGGGCTTTGCCATCTTGCCCTCCAACGCCGTCATGCGCTCGGTACGGCCATCGGCGTTTTCGGTGCGGCAAGTGTCCTCACCTGTCCTGACGATTCAGCTGACCACGGCGGTCAGTTCCTTGCGCCCTACCACGCTCACCCAACAAGCCACGCTCGACCTGATCAAACAGATCGCAGGGGAATGGCTGAGCTCCTAAATCCCCAAGGTCAGCGCCCACAAGCGCGTCAGTCGATGCGCTTCGGGACGACAAGACGGATCACAAAGGGTGATGCTGCACAACCCACAACAGGCCGCTCAGGGTGAAAAATGAGACCACCGTGGTGACCAACAAGGCTGCCGCGCTGATCGCCCCATGACCGTGGCGTTGGTTCAGGATGGTGAAGATCCCCAGCATGGGCAATGCCCCTGACAGCAAGGCCGCAAAGTGCAAGGCCGGATCGGCCACAGGTACCACAAAGGTGAGCACCAGAAACATCGACAAAGGGTGCAAGAACAACTTGCCCCATGTGATTTGCAAGACCGTGCCCCTCAGCCCTTCAGCCCTCAGACCGACCAAAGAACCGCCAATCACGAACAGCGCCAACACGGCGCTGGCCTGCGCGAACAAATTCACGGTGCGCGCCAGCGGCGCAGACAACGTCACATCGAACAACGAGAACAGGAAACCGCCTGCGATGCCCCAAATCATGGGGTTTTTGAGCAAATTCTTGAGCGTTTGCCACAGCGCCCGCCGCCATTGCCCGGACTGCCCTCCCTCCGAATCAGCCACGGCCAGCAAAAAGGGAATCAGCAACAGATTTTCGACCACCATATTGAGCGCCAGCGCCACACCAGCGACGGGGCCCAAGGTCAACAACATGATGGGGTAGCCCACAAAACCACTGTTGGGGCATGACATGCCCATGGCCATCATGCTGCTGTAGCTCAAGCTGTGCCCTTTGACTTTGCGGGCCCAGAACAAACCACCCAGGATCACCCCCATCGAGCCCAAGGCATACGCCATCAGGTAGTGTCCATTGAGGATTTCGCCGATGCTGCGCTGGGACAGTGCATTGAACAGCAAGGCGGGCAAGGCCAGGTTGAGGGTGAATTTGCCAAACACCTGCATGTCGGCTTTGGCAAAAAGGCCGTGGCGTGTGGCGATGTATCCCAATGCGATGACGAGATAAATGGGGCCAGTGATGCCCAAAATGTCCATAGCCGAATTCATGTCAGGCACATCATTGTTTGGGAATACCGGCTTTTTGAATCACATCGCTCCAACGCAGGATCTCGCTGTCCAGCAAGCGCCCCAATTGTTCAGGGCTGCTGTGTTGGGCCACCACGTTCATATCGGCCAGACGCTTTTTCACGTCGGGGTGGTTCAGGGCTTTTTGCACTTCCAGATTCAACCGGGCAATGACCGCTGCAGGTGTTCGAGCGGGTGCAGCCAAGGCGTTCCAGGAGGCCACCTTGAAGCTGCTCAGCCCGGCCTGGCTGCTGACCAGAGCCACACCAGGCAAATCGGCGGGCCGTGTATCGCCCATCACCGCCAGTGCGCGCACGGCCTTGGCCTGGATCTGGGGTTTCATCGGGCCCAGGATTTCAATCGCCGCATCGATCTGACCGCCGCGCAAGGCGTTGATGACGGCAGGCGTGCCGTTGTAGGGCACCACTTGCGCAATCAGGTTGGCTTGCGAGCGAAACAGTTCAGCGGCCAAGTGCTGTGTGCTGCCGATGTTGATGGTGCCCAAGTTCAACTGACCGGGATGGGCGCGCCCCCAAGCCAATAAATCGGTCAAACTTTTGAAAGGCGACGATTCGGGAACCAAGACCGCCAGATCGAACTGCCCCAGCAAAGACACAGGGGCCAGATCCCGGCGCGGGTCGAATGGCAATTTCTTGAACAAACCTGCACTGACCGCCGTGCCATTGGACATGAGGAACAAGGTGGTGCCATCGGGCTCGGCTTTGACCACCGTCTCGGCAGCAACCACACCGCCTGCGCCGGGCTTGTTCTCAATCACTACAGATTGCCCCAAGCCTTCGCCCATTTTTTGAGCCACGGTGCGTGCCGTGAGGTCGGCCACACCGCCCGCCCCAAAGGGCACAACGATGCGGATAGGTTTGGCGGGGAAATCACTTTGGGCGCAGGCCAAACGGCACACCCCGCAAAGTGTCATGCTCAATACAAACAACAGGGAGCGACGGGACATCATCATGACAAGATCGAGGCGCAGTGGACAAGCGCCCTATTGTGATTCAAGCTTGCACACCCCGCAGACACAGGCGCACCTGGAGCCTGCATGGGGTCAACACGGCAAACACTGGCCACTCAAATGTCCAGCACCAATCGGGCCGTCTGGCTGCGTGAGCAGCACACCATGATGCAGTCGCCTTGGGCCTGCTCTTCCGGAGTGAGGTACATGTCCCAATGGTCTGGTGTGCCCGCCACCACCTTGGTCAGGCAGGTGCCACAGATGCCTTCGGCGCAAGAAAAGGGCACATCGTGGCCAGCCGCTTGCAAGACCTTGAGGATGGAATCGTCTTTGCTGACTTTCAGCATCTGGCCGCTTTTTTGCAGCTGCACTTCAAAGCTGCCATCGGCCGAGAGGGGGGTTTGGGTCAGGTCGGTCGTGCTCATGCGGTGACTTCCGGTGTGTTTTCTTCGGCCAGGACGCGGTCAATGATGCGGCGCGCCTGCACCCCACCTGCGTCGATGTTGAGCATCAGCAATTTGCGCTCCGGCCACTGGCTGATGTTGGCTTGTTGCAGCTGCAGCATCTCCATGTCTTCGTTGAAGATGCCACCCTGCCCTGCGCGGATCTTGTCGGTGAGTGCCGCGTCTTCGGGTTTGAACTGGCGCGCCATGCCCCAGTGGTACCAGTGTGAGGTTTCGGTCTCGGGCGTGATGAAGTCCACCACCACGCTGTAGGCTTTGTGCTCGGGGGCTGCATCAAAACCCCCCTTGCCTGCCAGCGCCACACCCACGTCGATCATGATGTGGGTGGGCGGCGTGAAGCGGCAGATTTGCCAGCGGTCCACCTTGGCCTGCGGGTCCAGGCCGTTGGCGCTCATGGCCATTTGCCAGAACGGCGGGGCCTGAATGCCTTGCATGTGGCGCTGCAAAATGACTTGGTCGCCTTCGACCTTGGTCTCGCAAGGTGTCTCGTCGATCTCGGGCTGGCCAATGCTGTTGGCGTGCACATAGGTCTCGTGCGTCAGGTCCATCAGGTTGTCGATCATCAAGCGGTAATCCGCCTTGACGTGGTACAGCCCGCCGCCATAAGCCCAGGCCGGGTTGTCAAAAAATTCAAACACCGGCATCTTGGCCACATCGGCCTTGGTTTGATCTCCGGGCCAAACCCAGACGAAACCATAACGCTCGACCACGGCATAACTTTGGATGGCCGGAAAGCCACGCACACGCTGGCCGGGCATCTGCACGGTTTTGCCATCCACCCCCATCTCCAGGCCGTGGTAACCACACTGCAAATGGCCTTTACACACCTTGCCCAGCGACAGGGGGGCACCACGGTGCGGGCAAAAGTCTTCAACCGCCGCGACTTGGCCGTCCGGACCTTTGAAGAAGGCCATCTTCTCGTTGCAGATCGTTCGGCCCAGCGGCTTGTCGCCGAGGGCTTCGAGTTCGCTCGCGGTGCAAGCCACATACCAGGTGTTTTTGATGAACATCTTGTCCTCTCTTGTTCAAAGCGCTTGTTCAAAGCTTGCGGGCCACGCCCAGCAGGCGGTCCAGCAGTTCAGGGTCTTGTTGCAAAGTAGCCGCGTCGCTGGTGTGCACCACTTTGCCGTGGTCCAGCACCACCGCGCGGTGGCTGATTTTCAAAATCGCTTGGGGGTGCTGCTCGACGATGATGGCCGACAGGCCCTCTTCGCGGGTGATGCGGGCAATGGCACGCAGCAACTCTTCCACGATGATGGGGGCCAAGCCCTCCAGGGGTTCGTCCAGCAAGAGCAAGCGCGGGTTGAGCACCAAGGCCCGGCCCACGGCCAGCATCTGCTGCTCGCCGCCCGACAGCTGTGTGCCCAGATTGGTCTTGCGCTCGGCCAGACGCGGGAACATCTCGTACACCCGCTCGGGTGTCCAGGCGCGGCTGGCACGACCGGGGCGTTCGACGGCCGTCAGGTTTTCATGCACCGTGAGCGATTTGAAAATATTGCGCTCTTGCGGCACCCAGCCAATGCCTGCAGCCGCACGCTCGTGCGAGGGCAAGGTGTGCAGTGGCTGGCCACCCAAAAAGATTTGCCCACCGTGCTGCTGTGTGGCACCCACCAGTGTGTTGATGAGTGTGGTTTTGCCCGTGCCGTTTCGGCCCAGCAGCGCCAAGGTTTCGCCCTCGCCCAGCGAGAAACCGATATCGTTCAGCACCACGGCTTCGCCGTAACCGGCGCTCAGGTTTTGGACCTTCAACAACTCAGCCATGGGCCACCTCCTCGCCATGCCCCAGGTACACTGCTTTGACCTGCGGATCGGCCGCAATCGCTTCGGGTGTGCCTTCGGTCAGCACCGCGCCATTGACCAGCACCGTGATGCGGTCGGCAAATTCAAACACCAGATCCATGTCGTGTTCGATCAACAAGACCGACACCTCGGCGGGCAGTGCCGCCACGGTTTGCAACAACTCTTCGCGCTCACCCGCTGGCACACCCGCCACCGGCTCGTCCAGCAACAGCACCTTGGGCTCACAGGCCAATGCAATCGCCATCTCCAGCAAACGGCGTTTGCCGTAGGCCAAATGCTCGGTGCGCTGGTGCATGACTTCGGTCAGGCGAAAGAGTTCGAGCAAGGCTTCGCAGCGCTCGACCACCGCCTTGTCTTGACCCAACACCGACCACCAACGCCCACCCAGGCCCTGCTGCTGCGAAACCACCATGGCCAGGGTTTGCAAAGGTGTCATGCTGGCAAACAGCTGATTGATCTGAAAGGTGCGCACCAGGCCACGGCGCACACGCAGGTGGGGCGCGAGTTGGCTGATGTCTTGGCCCAGCAACTCGATGCTGCCCGAAGTGGGCGGCAGCACGCCAGTGAACAAATTGATGAGTGTGGTCTTGCCTGCGCCGTTGGGGCCGATCAGCGCGTGGCGTGCGCCCAGGCGCAATTCAAGGTTGACGTTGTCGGTGGCGGTGATCCCACCGAATTGTTTGACGAGGCCCTGCGCCTTCAGCACAACAGGGGCGTTCATGGCAGCAGTGTTCATTGCACACCACCTTTGTGGTCGACCGAGCGACCAAACCAAAGCCAAGGCCGAATCAAACGCTCGCGCCCCACCATGACCAAGACCACCAAGAACAGGCCAATCCAAAACGTCCAGTACTGCGGGGTGATGCCCGAGATCACGTCGTGCATGAGTTTGAACACCACCGCGCCGACCACCCCACCATACAGCCAACCCACACCGCCGATGACGAGCATCAGCATCACATCGGCCGAACGCTCCAAAGCGAACACGTCGAGTGATGCAAAGCCCGTGGTCTGCGCCATCAAGGCCCCCGCAGCCCCGGCCAAAGCCGCCGCTACGGTGTAGACCACGGCCAAACGGTTGTGCACCGGAATGCCAATGGCCATGGCCCGCAGCGGGTTGTCGCGCACCGCCATGAGCGTGGCGCCCCAAGGCGAATGCACCCAGCGCCGCGCCAATGCAAACAAGACCAACAGAACGGTCAATGAATACCAAGCTGCAGTCTGACCGTACAGGTCAAACTCGAACTGTCCCAGCAGCGGCCCCATCATCACGCCCTGCAAACCATCCGAGCCGCCCGTCAGCCAGTCGAGCTTGTTGGCCAGCTCCATCAAGATGAGTGCCATGCCCAGCGTGACCATGAGCCGCGTCAGGTCGGTGCCGCGCAAGATGGTGAGCGAACACAACGCACCCAAAGCGGCCGCACAGGCTGTACCGACCATCAAGCCAAACAGCGGATCTGGGGAAATGTGCTTGGCAAACAAGGCTGCGGCATAGGCGCCGAAGCCCAAAAATGCCGCATGACCGAGCGACACGATACCGGTGTAGCCCAGCACCAAATCCAACGAAACCGCGAACAAAGCGACGATAGCGACCTCGTTGACGATCAGCGCATGGGCGGGAAAAGCCAATGGCAAAACAAAGGCCATCAGCCAAAGCAGCGGCTCCCAGCCCCGAATGCGGGCACTGGCAAATAGTTGTTGACGTACGTCCATGCGGGTGTTCATTTCAACGGCCTCCTTGGCGCACAAACAGCCCTTGCGGACGCCAAATCAAAATCGCGATCATCAGCGAATAGACGATGAAAGAGCCCAGCTTGGGCATGTAGTATTTGCCCGCCACATCGGCAATGCCCAAGAGCAGCGCCGCCCACAGCGGCCCAGTGATTGAGGACGTGCCCCCCACGGCCACCACGATCAAAAAATACACCATGAATTTGAGCGGAAAGGTCGGGTCCAGCCCCAGCACCTCGGCCCCCAGCGCCCCGCCCAAACCGGCCAGGCCAGAGCCCACGGCAAAGGTGGCGGCAAAAATCAAATTGACGCGGATGCCCAGACCCGAAGCCACACGCGCATCGTCCACGCTGGCACGCAAGCGGCTGCCAAAACGGGTTTTGGCCAGGACAAATTGCAAGCCGACAGTGAGCGCCGCGCACACAGCAATAATGAAAAGACGGTAATGGCCCATGCCCAAGGCATAGACTTCTCCATCCCACCATTCAGTGCGCCCTCGCAACCACTCTGGCAATTGCATGATTTGTTGTTGCGAACCCATGAAGTAATCGACGCTGGCCACCGACATGAAAGTCAGACCGATCGAAAACAGCACCTGATCGAGGTGGGGCTTGCTGTACATGTGCCGATAAAGCGTGCGCTCCAGCACCGCACCCAGCAAGGCAGCACCGGCAAATGAAATGGGCAGACACCACAAAAAAGGCACATCCCAGCGCTGCATCAGCACCACGGTCAAGTACCCGCCGACCATGGCAAAAGCCCCATGGGCCAGATTGATGAAGTTCATCAAGCCCATGGTGACCGACAGGCCAACGGCCAGTATGAAAAGCAGCATGCCGTAAGCAATGCCGTCAAATAGCAGGATCAACATCTACAACTCATCAAAAACCGGCGCAAAGCGCCCAAAAATGGACCACGCCGTCGGCCCTCTCAAGCCGACGGTGCCGGATGACTTAGTTGGCTTTACCTGGGTCTTTCACGTCCTTGATGGTCGCAAACTCTTGGTTGTAAAGCTGCCCATTGACCTTCTCCACTTTGCGGATGTAGATGTTGTGCACCACGTCGCGGGTTTGCGCATCAATGAACATGGGGCCACGCGGGCTTTCAAACACTTGCCCTTTCATCGCATCGAGCAGCGCCTGACCGCCCGAACCTTTGCTGGCTTTGGCCGCTTCGTAAATCACGCGCATGCCGTCATAGCCGCCCACGGCCATGAAGTTGGGGCGCAGGCCATTGTTGGCTTTCTCAAATGCCGCCACAAATTTCTTGTTGAGCGCCGAGTTGTGCGAAGCCGAGTAGTGGTGCGAAGTGACCACACCGTTGGCCACATCGCCCATGCTGTTCAAGATGTCGTCATCGGTGATGTCGCCGGTGCCGATCAGCTTGATACCGGCTTTGTCCATGCCTCGCTCAGAAAATTGCTTCATCAAGGCAGCGCCTGCACCAGAGGGCACAAACACATAAACAGCGTCCGGCTTCAGGTCGCGTACCTTTTGCAGGAAAGGCGCGAAGTCGGGGTTACGCATGGGCACGCGCAAGCTGTCGAGTACTTGGCCACCGTTGAACAGCAACCGGTCCTTGAAAAACTTTTCTGCATCGATACCAGGGCCGTAGTCGGAGACCAAGGTCACGACTTTCTTGATGCCGTTGTTGGGCGCCCAGTCGGCAATGGCCACGGCCGCTTGGGGCAGTGTGAAGCTGGTGCGCACAATAAAAGGCGAAGCTTGAGTGATGCTGGACGTGGCCGCCGCCATCACCACCATGGGGGTTTTGGACTGGGTGGCAAGCGGAGCCGTGGCAAAAGCCAGAGGCGTCAATCCGAAACCCGCCAACACGCTGACTTTTTCATTGACGATCATCTCTTGCGCCAGGCGCTTGGTGACGTCAGCGGCGCTCGTGTCGTCCTTGACGATCAGCTCCACTTTTTTACCCGCCACCATGTCCCCGTTTTGCGCCATGTACAAGCGCGCTGCGGCTTCGATCTGCTTACCGGTCGAAGCAAAAGGCCCTGTCATCGGCAGGATCAAGCCGATCTTGAATTTGTCTTGGGCCATGGCCGTTGATGCGGTCAAAGCCAAAGTGGCGCAAGCCATGGCGCTCAGGAATTGTCGTTTCTGCATGCTCAGTCTCCTCGTTAAAAATCATGGAATCAGGACGGTCTGATCAGTTGCACACCGGGCGTACCCGATGAGGCAGGGTCACGCAAAGCGACCTGCATGTTTTGCCGTGCAATGCGCGAATGCTCTCGCATGATGGCCTCGGCCCGACCTGCCTCGCGGCGTTCAATGGCGTCAAGCACCTGTCGGTGCTGGTGCTGCGCAACCACCAGGGTGTCGCGTGCGTGGGGGTCATGGACATGGACGCCAACAAAGCCTGAAGCCGAGGCAAAGGGCAGACTCGATGCACGTTCGATTTCACGCGCCAGCACCGCGCTGTCGGCCATCTCGGACAACTGCTTATGGAACTGTCCATTCAGCGCCACATAGCTCGAAAAAGCTTCGTCATCCAAAGCTGCCACTTGCAACACCGCATCAATCTGGTCCAGACAGGTCCGCGCTTTTTGCAGCGTGACAGACCGCACACCGCGCTCGGCAGCCAGCCGCGCCGCCAAGCCTTCGAGCGTGCCGCGCAACTCGATCGCATCGGCCACATCCCGCTCTGAAAAGGTGCGCACCGCATAGCCACCGCCGACCAGCGGCTCCAGCAAACCCTCTTGCTTGAGGTGCATCAGCGCAGCGCGGATGGGTGTGCGCGACATGCCCAGCCGCTCCACCAAGGCCAGCTCGGCAATGCGGGCACCCGAAGGCAAATCGCCAGCCAAAATCCATTCACGCAGGCGTTGCTGAGCCTTGACGGCTTGCGAGCCGCTTTCTTCAGCCAGGTCGTCCACGGTGCGGGCAGGTGATGTGCTCATGAATAGGCGAATATGAGATTCGTCGAATTAAAGCACCGCACGCGCCCTGGCTGTATACAGAAAACCCTTAAAAGGCCGTTATTTGCTCAAAATTTAAGCAAATAATGAAAGTCATGTATCCAATGCGACATGGGCTGATGCACAGCGACAATCACACGATTGAATCAACACACATCATGGATCTGCAATATCTGGATTTCGACTGCAGTGAGGACACCGAAGGCGTGGTCTGCTGGGATGCACTGGCCCAGCCCGCAGCCCACCACACATCCGGTTTGCTGCATGAAGTGACACAGCTGCTCACTTGGGCCAGTCGCTTCAGTTCCGAGGGGCCCGGTCCTTTGGACGAAGGGGCCGACTGGGACTTTGAGCTGCAAGTTCAATGGCACAGCACACACAGCCCGCACCACACGCCCGCGCAAGCCCGCTGGCTGGCCGAAGAGCAAACATTGGACATCCACCCCGCCGCACAACAGGGGGCACAACTGGAACTGCGTCTGTGCCTGAGTGGTACATCGGCCTTTGCCCAAGCTTTTCGCGAACATTGGAACGCCCCATGAACAGCGCCCATGCACCCTCCGCCCAGGTTTCGTTCCGCGAAGCGCTGCAATTCTGGTTCTGGCTCGGCTGTGTCAGCTTCGGTGGTCCAGCTGGGCAAATGGCCTTGATGCACCAAGAGCTGGTGGAGCGTCGCCGCTGGATTTCTGAAAAGCGTTACTTGGACGCGCTGAATTACTGCATGCTGCTGCCCGGCCCCGAAGCCCAGCAACTGGCCACCTACATGGGTTGGCTCATGCACGGCACGCGCGGCGGCATCGCAGCCGGTGCGCTGTTTGTGCTGCCCTCGCTGCTTTTGTTGATCGTGCTGGCCTGGGCCTACAGCGCCTGGGGGCAACACCCCTGGGGGCAGGCCATTTTGTGGGGCCTCAAGCCCGCCGTGACCGCCTTGGTCATCCAGGCCGTGCACCGCATCGGCATGCGCACGCTCAAGGCACGCTGGCTGTGGTGGGTGGCCGGTTTGTCCTTGCTGGGCATGATCTGGGATGTGCCCTTCCCACTCATCGTGGCCGCCGCCGCATTCACCGGCTGGCAGATGCAAAAGAAAAACGCCCTGCCGGCAGGAGCGGCTGCACAGGGCGCACCCCAGCCTGCAAGCTCAACCGAGGGCCCCGCCTGGCTGGACGATCACAACCCGGCCCCAGCACACACGCTCTACAGCCATGA
>JAGNVG010000098.1 GCA_017986605.1 Limnohabitans sp. | reverse complement strand
GAGCATGTGGTGCGTGCCCGTCGTCACGCCCTGAACATCCGTCCCGTTTACAAGCGCGTGGACACCTGTGCGGCGGAGTTCTCGACCGACACAGCCTACATGTACTCCTGCTACGAAGGCAACGGAGACGGCGAGTGCGAAGCCGAACCGACGACCAACAAGAAAATCATGGTGCTGGGTGGCGGTCCCAACCGCATTGGTCAGGGCATCGAGTTTGACTACTGCTGCGTGCACGCCGCTCTCGCCATGCGCGAAGACGGCTACGAAACCATCATGGTCAACTGCAACCCCGAGACCGTGTCGACCGATTACGACACCTCGGATCGCTTGTACTTCGAGCCCGTCACCCTGGAAGACGTGCTCGAAATCGTCGACAAAGAAAAACCAACCGGCGTGATCGTTCAATACGGCGGTCAAACGCCTTTGAAATTGGCGCTCGATTTGGAGGCGGCTGGCGTCCCCATCATCGGCACCAGCCCTGACATGATCGATGCGGCCGAAGACCGCGAGCGATTCCAGAAATTGCTTCAAGACCTCGGTCTGCGCCAACCCCCCAATGCCACCGCTCGCACTGAGCCAGAAGCTTTGGAAAAAGCGGCTGCCTTGGGTTACCCCTTGGTGGTGCGCCCCAGCTACGTGCTGGGTGGCCGCGCCATGGAAATCGTGCACGAGCAACGCGACCTTGAGCGCTACATGCGCGAAGCGGTCAAAGTCTCGCACGATTCCCCCGTGCTGCTTGACCGTTTTTTGAACGATGCGATCGAGTGCGACGTGGACTGCTTGCGCGACCCCGAAGGCAAGACCTTCATCGGCGGCGTGATGGAACACATCGAACAAGCGGGCGTGCACAGCGGTGACTCGGCTTGCTCCTTGCCTCCGTACTCTTTGTCAGAAGCCACAGTGACCGAACTCAAGCGCCAATCTGCCGCGATGGCCGGTGCTTTGAATGTGGTTGGCTTGATGAACGTGCAGTTCGCGATTCAACATGTCGATGGCAAAGACGTCATCTATGTGCTGGAAGTCAACCCACGCGCCTCACGCACTGTGCCTTACGTGTCTAAAGCCACTGGCATTCAATTGGCCAAGGTCGCAGCACGTTGTATGGCGGGTCAAACACTCGCGTCGCAAGGCTTCACCAAAGAAGTCACGCCACCTTATTTCAGCGTGAAAGAAGCGGTGTTCCCGTTCGTGAAGTTCCCAGGTGTCGATACGATTCTCGGCCCAGAGATGAAGTCCACTGGCGAAGTCATGGGCGTTGGTAAAACATTTGGCGAAGCCTTTGTAAAGAGCCAAATGGGTGCAGGCACCAAGTTGCCACGTCCCACCAAGGCTGATGGCACGCCATCGGGTAAGGTGTTCATTTCGGTTAAGAACAATGACAAGCCTCGCGCCATCGAAGTGGCCCGCCAATTGGTGGCACAAGGTTTTGAGTTGATCGCGACCAAAGGTACGGCATTGGCGATCAATGCTGCAGGTGTGGCTTGCGCCACAGTCAACAAAGTGACTGAAGGCCGCCCGCACATTGTGGACATGATCAAGAACAACGAAGTTGTACTGGTGATCAACACGGTCGAAGAGCGCCGCAATGCGATTGCCGACTCGCGTCACATCCGCACCTCGGCATTGCTCAACCGGGTCACAACCTTCACAACAATTGCAGGCGCAGAAGCGGCTGTCGAAGGCATGAAGTACATGGACCAGCTGGAAGTGATTTCCGTTCAGGAAATGCACGCTCAACTGGCCGCCTGACGTCACTTGCCCAGCGTTGTGTCTGGCACTTGGGTGCAGGGCATAATGCAATCAATGACCGCCGAGTCTCAACACTCGGCGGTTTGCTTTTGGAGAACTGAACATGTCAACCATCCCGATCACAAAACGTGGTGCAGAAAAACTCAAAGATGAGTTGCATCGCCTCAAAACAGTCGACCGCCCTGGTGTGATTCAAGCCATTGCCGAGGCTCGTGCACAAGGTGACTTGAGTGAAAACGCCGAGTACGATGCGGCCAAAGATCGTCAAGGCTTTATTGAGGGGCGGATCCAAGAAATTGAAGGCAAGCTGTCTGCTGCTCAGATCATCGATCCCGCATCGGTCGATGCGGGTGGGCGTGTGGTCTTTGGCACGACTGTCGAACTCGAGGATGAGAGCTCGGGTGAGGCCGTGACTTACCAAATTGTGGGTGAGGATGAGGCTGACCTGAAATTGGGCTTGATCAACATCAGCAGTCCGATTGCCCGCGCCTTGATCGGTAAAGAGGAGGGCGATGTGGCGGAGGTCCAGGCGCCCGGCGGTGTGCGCCGCTACGAAATTGTGGGTGTTTCGTACATCTGATAAAAAACAAGGCCGTTGTTGAACGGCCTTCAGTGTCGATCCGCCCCTCGTCGGACGGATGGGTCAACATCAGTCGTGACGACCTTTTTTGATGGATTTTTGCTTGGGCTTTGCGCGTTTGATCTGGCCACCGGCAGCCAGACGTTGGTTGCCCAAGACGCGAACGGTTTTGACTTCGGGGCGCTGACCACCACGTGAGCTGTATTTCAGAATTTTGAAATCACGAGGACCTGCTTTTCGATCCTCATCAGCTTCCTTGATCTTTTCGGGTTGGGGTCGCCAGAGGATGAGCAATTTACCAATGTGCTGGATAGGGGCTGCATTGAGCTGGTCGGCGAGTTGGGCAAACATCGTTTCGCGTGCAGCGCGATCGTCGCCCAGGACCCGGATTTTGATCAGGCCATGAGCGTTCAGGGCCGCCTCGGTTTCCTTGACGACAGCAGGAGTCAGGCCATCGCCTCCGATCATGACGACCGGATCCAAGTGATGGGCATCGGCGCGAAAAACTTTGCGCTCGGAAGGTGTGAGTTGTATTTGGGGCATCCCCGTATTATCCCCGCAAGGACGCAGAAGAATGAAAGTCAAAACTAAAAGTAAAAAGGTCAACAAAGCCTGGTTGAACGACCATGTGAATGACACTTACGTGAAAATGGCCCTGAAAGAGGGGTATCGGGCCCGCGCAGCCTACAAGTTGAAGGAAATCGACGAAACGCTCGGTTTGATCCGTCCGGGCCACTTGGTGGTGGATTTGGGCTCTGCTCCCGGCGCTTGGAGTCAATACCTGCGCAGACGTTTGTCACCTGATGGCGCAGCCATTGGAGCTCTCAATGGAACCATCATTGCATTGGACCTTTTGCCCATGGCTCCTGTGGAAGGGGTCCATTTCATTCAGGGCGATTTTCGTGAAAATGAAGTGGCCACTGTGCTGGAGGCCGCATTGCAGGGGCGTCAGGCTGATGTGGTGGTGTCCGACATGGCGCCCAACTTATCAGGCATTGAGTCCTCGGATGCTGCCCGTGTTTTGCATTTGATTGAGTTGGCGGTCGAATTTGCCCAAAACCACATGAAGCCTGAGGGGGCTTTGGTGGTCAAAGTATTCCATGGCAGCGGTTACAGCCAGATTGTGAAGATGTTCAAAGAGACCTTCAAAGTGGTCAAGCCCATCAAACCCAAAGCTTCTCGAGACAAGTCTTCTGAGACCTTTTTGGTGGGGATGGGCCTGATCCACGGCGCTTAACAGCGTAATTCCCGCCTTTTCGAGGGCCAAAAGCTCTCCTGTGTGTCAAGAGGGCCTTTCGCAGGCCTAGAATCGGTACAGTCATTTTTTTCGATTGGAGCCTCTCTTGAATAACCCTTGGTTTTCCAAAATTGCCGTTTGGATGGTGATTGCCATGGTGCTGTTCACCTTGTTCAAGCAATTTGACAACCGTGGTGTCGCCGGCGCGAATGCCATTGGCTATTCAGATTTTCTGGAAGAGGTTCGCGGTAACCGGATCAAGAGTGCCACGATTTCCGAGAGCCCCGGCGGTACTGAAATTCTGGCTGTGACCACTGATGACCGTCGGATCAAAACCACGGCAACCTACTTGGATCGTGGTTTGGTCGGTGATTTGATCAACAGTGGCGTGAAATTCGACGTCAAGCCGCGCGAAGAAGGCTCCTTGCTCATGACCTTGCTGGTCAGCTGGGGCCCGATGTTGCTCCTGATTGGTGTCTGGGTGTATTTCATGCGCCAGATGCAGGGCGGAGGCAAAGGCGGCGCATTCAGCTTTGGTAAGTCCAAGGCGCGCATGCTGGACGAAAACAACAACCAAGTAACGTTTGCTGATGTTGCTGGTTGTGATGAAGCCAAGGAAGAGGTCAAAGAGGTTGTTGATTTCTTGAAAGACCCGCAAAAATTCCAAAAGCTGGGTGGTCGTATTCCTCGTGGTTTGCTTTTGGTGGGGCCTCCTGGAACGGGTAAAACATTGCTTGCCAAGGGCATTGCGGGTGAAGCCAAGGTGCCATTTTTCAGCATTTCGGGTTCCGACTTTGTGGAAATGTTCGTCGGCGTCGGTGCTGCCCGTGTCCGCGACATGTTCGAAAACGCCAAAAAGAATGCGCCTTGCATCATTTTCATTGACGAAATCGACGCGGTCGGCCGCCAGCGTGGCGCTGGCCTGGGCGGTGGTAACGATGAGCGCGAGCAAACCCTCAACCAGATGCTGGTCGAGATGGATGGTTTCGAGACCAATTTGGGCGTGATCGTGGTGGCGGCCACCAACCGACCTGACATCTTGGACGCAGCCTTGTTGCGCCCCGGTCGTTTTGACCGTCAGGTGTATGTGACTTTGCCCGATATTCGGGGTCGTGAGCAGATCTTGAACGTGCACATGCGCAAGGTGCCGATTGGCCAAGATGTCAATGCTGGCGTGATCGCCCGTGGCACCCCTGGCATGAGTGGTGCTGACTTGGCCAACCTGTGCAACGAAGCTGCTTTGATGGCTGCACGTCGCAACGCCCGTGTGGTCGAGATGGTGGACTTTGAAAAGGCCAAGGACAAAATTTTGATGGGTCCTGAGCGCAAGAGCATGGTGATGCCTGAGGAAGAGCGCCGTAATACGGCTTATCACGAAGCAGGCCACGCGCTGATTGGCAAGTTGCTGCCCAAGTGCGATCCTGTGCACAAGGTCACGATCATTCCCCGTGGCCGTGCCTTGGGTGTGACCATGAGCCTGCCTGAGCAAGACCGCTACAGTTACGACAAGGAGTTCATGCTGAATCAGATCAGCATGCTGTTCGGTGGCCGTATTGCCGAAGAGGTGTTCATGCACCAGATGACCACTGGTGCCAGCAATGACTTCGAGCGAGCCACATCCATTGCCCGTGATATGGTGATGCGCTACGGTATGACCGATGCTTTGGGACCGATGGTGTATGCCGAAAACGAAGGCGAAGTGTTTTTGGGTCGCTCGGTCACCAAGACCACCAACATGAGCGAGTCCACCATGCAAAAGGTGGACTTGGAGGTACGACGCATCATCGATGAGCAGTACAACCTCGCCCGACGCCTGATCGAAGAGCACAGTGCCCAGATGCACGCCATGGCCAAAGCCTTACTGGAGTGGGAGACCATCGACAAGGACCAGATCGATGACATCATGGCCGGGCGAGATCCGATGCCACCGAAAGACTGGACTCCTCGCACGCCGCCCTCTGGTGGTGGCACTGGCGGCGGTACACCTGCTGTTCAGCCTGAACCGGCGACCACAGCTGTTTGAGCCACAAAATGCCATGCAGCCAAAACGGGGCCTATGGGCCCCGTTTTTCATGGAGTCATCGTGACGAGATCTGAAAAAAAAGGCTCCCTCGGGGCCAAGTGCTGGAGCACCACGCGTTTTGAATTGACGCTTTCTCGCCCTTGGGTGATGGGTATTGTGAATGTCACCCCAGACTCGTTTTCTGACGGTGGACGGCATGACGACACGGCACAAGCTTTGCGGCACGCCGAACAATTGCTGCGTGACGGTGCGGGTATTTTGGATGTGGGCGGTGAGTCCACTCGACCCGGAGCAGACCCAGTGCCATTGGCACAAGAGTTGGCGCGTCTGGTCCCGTTTTTACAGGAGGCGGTGCGTTGGCAAGTGCCCATCTCGGTAGACACTTACAAACCTGAAGTGATGCAGGTGGTGCTGGATTTGGGTGTCGACATCGTCAATGACATTTGGGCTTTACGCCAGCCAGGGGCTGAGCGCGTGATTGCAGCGCATCCAGCTTGCGGTGTGTGTTTGATGCACATGCATCGCGACCCTCAAAGCATGCAAATGCAGACCATGACTGGCCATGTGTTGGATGAGGTCGCCGCATTCTTGATCGGGCGAGCTCAGTCACTCACCGCGCAGGGCATGGCTGCGTCGCGCATCATGCTCGATCCCGGCATTGGTTTCGGTAAAACCGTTGCGCAAAACTTCCAGTTGCTTGCCAATCAGGCCGATTTTCTGCGCTTGGGTTACCCCTTGTTGGCAGGGTGGTCACGCAAATCTTCGCTGGGGGCTGTATTGGCCGAAAACGGGCAGATCCCTGAGCCCGCTCAGCGACAAGTGGCCAGTGTGGCGGCGGCTTTGCTGGCGGTGGAGCGGGGTGCCGCTGTGGTGCGCGTACACGATGTCAAGCAGACGGTGGATGCGCTCAAGGTTTGGCAGACCATGCAACAGGAACAGCCGCCTTTCTGAATGCTGGCACACCTTTTGTACCCGTCATGGCTGAGGTGACGGCAGCTAAAATTCTTCAATCATTACAAAAATCAGGATCATGGCCATGGCGCGTCAATATTTCGGCACAGACGGTATTCGAGGTACGGTCGGGCAAAGCCCTATCACGCCTGATTTCATTTTGCGTTTGGCGCATGCCGTGGGACGTGTCTTGAAGGCACAAGAAGCACACCCGGTGGTTCTGATTGGAAAAGACACGCGTATTTCTGGCTACATGCTGGAAAGTGCGCTGGAATCTGGCTTCAACTCAGCGGGGGTCGATGTGGTGTTGTTGGGACCCGTGCCCACGCCAGCGGTGGCTTATCTGACCCGCGCACAACGTGCTTCACTGGGTGTGGTGATCAGTGCGAGCCATAACCCGTTTGCTGACAACGGCATCAAGTTCTTCAGTGCCCAGGGCAAGAAGCTGCCGGATGCTTGGGAGGCGCAGGTGGAGGCCACTTTGTGTGAAGACCCTGTGTGGGTTGACTCGGCGTCACTTGGAAAAACCCGTCGGTTAGACGATGCAGCAGGGCGATACATCGAGTTTTGTAAGAGTACTTTTTCCAATGATCTGACGCTCAAGGGATTGAAGATTGTGGTGGATGCAGCCCATGGGGCTGCGTACCAAATTGCCCCCAAGGTCTTTCATGAACTGGGGGCAGAGGTCATCGCCATCGGCTGCTCACCCGATGGTCTCAACATCAACAAAGGCGTGGGGGCTACCCATCCGGAGGCATTGGTGCAGGCCGTCAAAGACCATGGTGCCGATTACGGCATCGCTCTAGATGGAGACGCGGACCGCTTGCA
The DNA here is from genome assembly GCA_017986605.1 of Limnohabitans sp. GTDB lineage: Bacteria > Pseudomonadota > Gammaproteobacteria > Burkholderiales > Burkholderiaceae_C > Limnohabitans_A. Next base: position 1,703 of record JAGNVG010000098.1, on the reverse strand, counting down.
ATTTGTGGATTCAGCAGGCCGATTGTTCAACGGCGACGAGTTGCTGTACCTCATGGTGGCCGACCGATTGGCACGGGACGAGGCCGTGCCTGGCGCTGTGGGTACCTTGATGACCAATCTGGCGGTAGAAGTCGCACTCAAACAACGTGGCGTCCAATTTGTGCGGGCCAAGGTTGGCGATCGTTATGTGTTGGAGGTTCTGCAAGACAAAGGCTGGTTGTTGGGCGGAGAAGGCTCCGGACACTTGCTGGCCTTGGACAAACACACCACAGGCGACGGTTTGGTCAGTGCCTTGCAGGTGTTGCAAGCGTGCGTGGGCAGTGGAAAGACCATGGCGCAGTTACTGGAGGGCATCACGCTGTTCCCCCAAACCCTGATCAATGTCCGATTGACCCCCGGTTTTGATTGGCAAGGCCATCAGCCTTTGTGGGATGCGACCCATGCTGCAGAGGCTGAGCTAGGTGATTCAGGGAGAGTCTTGATCCGAGCCAGCGGGACGGAGCCATTGGTCCGCGTCATGGTTGAGGCCCGCGATGCGGTTCAAGCGCGGCAATGTGCCGAACGGATTGCCGCAACCTTGTCCTGAAGTTCAGCGGGTGTCTGTAAACGCTCAGTAAATCAACCGCTCCGGTTTGATTTCCTGCAGGATGGTGGTGGCAATCTCTTCGATCGACTTGGTCGTGGTGGACAGCCAGCGGATACCCGATCGGCGCATCATGGCTTCGGCTTCTGAGACCTCCATTCGGCAGTTCTCAATACTGGCGTAACGCGAGTTGGGCCTGCGCTCGGCGCGGATTTCTGCTAAGCGGTCCGGGTGGATGCTCAGACCGAAGATTTTTTGCCGATGAGGCACCAAGGCAGGGGGCAATTGCCTGCGGTCAAAATCTTCCGGAATCAATGGATAGTTGGCTGCTTTGAGGCCGTGCTGCATGGCCAAGTACAAACTGGTTGGGGTTTTTCCGCTGCGACTGACACCCACCAAAATCACATCGGCCGATTCCAAATCCCGGTTGGATTGGCCATCGTCATGGGCCAGCGAGAAGTTGATGGCTTCGATTCGGTCGTGGTATTCCTTGCTTTTGCTCACATCCGAGAAACGTCCGACGCGGTGGTGGGACTTGATGCCCAGCTCGGCCTCCAGTGGGTTGACGAAGGTTCCGAACATGTCCAGCAGCATGCCTTGGCAGTGCTCTTGCAAGACTTTGAGCACATCCATGTTCACCAAGGTGGTAAACACGATGGGTTTGCATCCCTCGGTTTCCGCGGTGTGATTGATTTGACGGACTGCTTGGTGTGCCTTGTCGATGGTGTCGGTGAAGGGCAATCGCACATGACGTGACTTCATGTCGAACTGGGCAAGAATGGCGTTGCCAAAAGTCTCGGCTGTGATGCCGGTCCCGTCGGATACGAAAAATACGGTGCGTTTTGACATGCTTGTAATTAATTTCAAAGGCCGAGGTCAACAAGACCCCTAAAATCAGTCGATTATCCATCGCTGTCGGCTTAGGGTTCCATTCCAAGAACAACAAAAACCCTGACCTTCGCCTTGGAGCCCGGTTTTAACTTTGGAGCTTTAGCATGTCTGTTCTTTTCAACGAGACCGCCTTGGTCGTCCCCTTTGAGTTGTTACGCATGACCGATGTTGAGTCGGTTGGCGGGAAAAACGCGAGTCTGGGGGAGATGATTTCTCAGCTGCCTTCGGG
>JAGNVG010000097.1 GCA_017986605.1 Limnohabitans sp. | reverse complement strand
GCCATCCTCTACAAAGCCGCCGACGGCAGCACCAAAGAGATCCCCGAGGGCATCCTGGACGCCATGGTTACCGTGACCTGCGCCTTGGTCGACTTGCAGAAAAAGTCTTCGCACCCCCTGCGCAACAGCCGCACCGGCAGCGTCTACATCGTCAAGCCCAAGATGCACGGCCCGGCCGAAGTGGCGTTTGCCGACGAGCTGTTTGGTCGTGTCGAAAAAGTCATTGGCATGAAGCCTTCCACCGTCAAGCTGGGCATCATGGACGAAGAGCGCCGAACCAGCGCCAACTTGAAAGCCTGTATCGCCGCCGCCAAGAGCCGCGTGGCCTTCATCAACACCGGCTTCCTGGACCGCACGGGCGACGAAATGCACACCTGCATGTTGGCCGGCCCCGTCATGCGCAAGGGCGACATCAAGAACAGCACTTGGCTGGGCGCTTACGAGAAGAACAACGTCAACGTGGGCCTGGCCTGCGGCCTGCGCGGCCGTGCCCAGATCGGCAAAGGCATGTGGGCCATGCCCGACCTGATGGCCGACATGCTCAAAGCCAAGATCGGCCACCCACTGGCCGGTGCCAACACCGCCTGGGTGCCCAGCCCCACCGCCGCTACCTTGCACGCCATGCACTACCACCAAGTGGACGTGCCCGCGCTGCAAAAGCAGATGGAAAAGGCTGTCGCCAAGCAAGACCCGAAACAACTGCGCGAAGACACGCTCAACGCTTTGCTGCAGTTCCCTGTGGTGGCCAAAGACGCGGCCAACTGGTCTGAGGAAGACAAGCAAAAAGAACTCGACAACAACGCCCAAGGCATCCTGGGTTATGTGGTGCGCTGGGTTGACCAGGGCGTGGGCTGCTCCAAGGTGCCCGACATCAACGGCGTGGGCCTGATGGAAGACCGCGCCACGCTGCGCATTTCCAGCCAGCACATGGCGAACTGGTTGCACCACGGCGTGGTGACCGAAAAGCAGGTCAAAGCCACCATGGAGCGCATGGCCGCCGTGGTCGACGGCCAGAACGCTGGAGACCCCGAGTACAAAAAGATGGCCGGCAACTTCGCCAAGTCAGCGGCGTACAAAGCCGCTTGTGACCTGGTCTTCAAAGGCAAGGCGCAACCCAGCGGCTACACCGAACCTTTGCTGCACGCTTGGCGTTTGAAGGTCAAAGCGGCCTGATCTTTCCTCGATCATTGAGGCCAGCTTGTCGGGGCTGAAGCCGTCGACCTACAAGGCAGTTTGTAGGTCGGTGGCTTCAGCCCCGACGCTTTGGTGCGCGCATCGGCACACACACGCTCCGTTAAAACCCGCTCCCCGTGCGCAGGCGTTTCCTCTAGACTGACCGTCACACAAAACAAGCCCCAAGGGCCCAACGGAGGCAACCCATGACCTGGCAAACCCACGAGATCACCAACCAGTTTGACGAGCTGCAAAACTACAACTTGCTGGCCACCGACACGCCTTTGCGCGAAGCGCTGGCGCGGGCCGGGGCGGATGCTTTTGTCCCCCAACTGGACCGCTATGGCGCCACCTTGGGCCAGGCGAGCACTTGGGCGCTGGCCGATCAGGCCAACCGCCACACGCCTGAGTTGAAATCTTTCGACGCCCGTGGACGGAGGGTGGATCAGGTCGAGTTCCACCCCGCCTGGCACCAGCTGATGGCCTTTTACCGGGGGCAAAACCTGATCGCCATGCCCTTTGCCGACGAGCGCCCCGGGCGTTGGTCGGCCTGGGCCGCTGGTTTTTACCTGCACGGTCAGGTGGAGGCAGGCACACTGTGCCCTGCCACCATGACGCAGGCGGCCATCCCCCTCGTCCAGCGCGAACCCGCCTTGTGGGCCGCGCTGAAGGACAAGTTGCTCAGCCCCGACCACGACGAACGCGATGCGCCACTGGAGCGTAAAAAATCCATCTGGGTGGGCATGGGCATGACCGAAAAACAAGGCGGCTCCGATGTGCGTGCCAACACCACCACCGCCACGCCCACAGGTCAGGGCGAACGCGAGTTCACTTTGCGCGGCCACAAGTGGTTTTTTTCGGCCCCCATGTGCGACGCCCACTTGGTGGTGGCGCGCACGGCGGATGGCGGCCCCAGCTGCTTTTTCGTGCCGCGCTGGCGTCCTGACGGCAGCAAGAACCCGATTGAAATCCAGCGGCTCAAGAACAAGGTGGGCAACCGCAGCAACTCCAGCAGCGAAGTCGAATTCAAGGACGCCCACGGCATCCTGATGGGCGAGCCGGGGCGCGGCATCCCCACCATCATCGAGATGGCCACCTACACCCGCCTGAACTGCGTGGTGGGCAGCGCGGCCATGGTGCGCCAGGGCCTGGTGCAAGGCCTGGCTTATGCCCGCCAGCGCAAGGCCTTTGGCCGCCTGCTGGTCGATCAGCCCCTGATGCGTGCGGTGCTGACCGACCTGGCACTGGAAAACGAAGCCAACATGGTGCTGATGATGCGGCTGGCGCAGGCCTACGAGCGCGATGACAGCCCGCTAGAAAAAGCCTGGAAGCGGGTGATGACGCCCGCTGCCAAGTTTTGGGTCTGCAAGCGCGCGGTAGAACTGACTGGCGAGACCATGGAAATCTTTGGCGGCAATGGTTATGTGGACGACGGTGTCATGGGCCGTCTGTTCCGCGAGGCCCCGGTCAATTCGATCTGGGAAGGCTCGGGCAACGTGATGTGTCTGGACGTGATGCGGGCCATTGGCAAGGAGCCTGATCTGGCCCAGGCCTTGCTGCTAGACCTGGGGCAAGACCTGGGACAGTGTGTGGGGGACGACACGCGCTTGCGAGAGACGCTGCAAAGCCTGCTGGCCATGCTGCGCGAGCCGCCCGAGCAGCTTGAAGCCCTGGGCCGCCGATTTTGTGAGCGGCTGGTGCTGCTTGCGCAGGCCTGTTTGTTGTTGCGCCATGCGCCAACGGCGGTGGCCGATGCCTTCATCCAGACGCGCTTCGATGTGCAGTGGGGGCGTGTGGTGGGCAGCATCGACACCCGAGAGCTGTCGGTCGACGCCATCTTGCAACGCGCTTACCCCGCCTGAGCCATGCCCATGACACCCACCGAAGTTCAGGTGACCCGGCAAGGCCCGGTGACCCTCATCACGATCGACCGCCAGCAGGCGCGCAACGCGGTGGACCGCGTGACGGCGCAGCAACTGGCCGATGCTTTCCGCGACTTTGACGCCGACCCCGAGGCCGCCGTGGCCGTTTTGCATGGTGCACACGGCACGTTTTGTGCGGGTGCCGACCTCAAGGCGCTCAATGACAACGAGCGCCGCAACCGCCTCGACCCGCAAGGCGATGGCCCCATGGGCCCCTCGCGCATGCTGCTGTCCAAGCCGGTGATCGCGGCCATCAGCGGCCATGCGGTGGCCGGGGGGCTGGAGTTGGCGCTCTGGTGCGACCTGCGCGTGGTCGAGCGCTCGGCCGTGCTGGGCGTGTTCTGCCGACGCTTTGGCGTGCCCTTGATCGACGGTGGCACGGTGCGCTTGCCCCGGCTGATTGGGCTGTCGCGGGCGCTGGACCTGATCCTCACGGGCCGTGCTGTGGGCGCGGACGAAGCCTTGGCCATGGGCCTGGCCAACCGGGTGGTCGGCGACGGGCAGGCTTTGCAGGCCGCCCTTGAGCTGGCGCAGCAACTGGCGGCCTTGCCCCAGACCTGCTTGCGCCACGACCGCCGCTCGGCATATGAACAATTCGGCATGGGCCTGGATGAAGCGCTCGCCCACGAGTTTGCGCTGGGCTTGCAAACCCTGGCCAGCGGCGAGGCCTCGCACGGAGCCCGGCTGTTCGAGGCGGGTGTCGGGCGAAGCGGACAGCGGCTGGAAGGGGGCTCGCCCCAAGTTGGGCGTGTGGCGGGTGACAGCAACAGTCCGTCAAAGCCCTAAACTGGGCGCTTTGTTGTCTCTTTTAGCCATGAGCGCCTTTCGTCTCCCTGTTGATCCTTGCCTTTGCCCCTTGTGCGGACAAACCAACCGATGTGCCATGGCATCACCCGAGACGGCTGCCCCCGGTCCCTGCTGGTGCACACGCATGCACTTCAGCGCCGAGTTGTTGCAGCAAGTGCCGCTGGCCGCGCGTGACAAAGCCTGCATTTGCCAGGCGTGTGCTGCTTTGCACACGCCCAAGGGTGAAGACGCATGAATCAGGCCCAAGGCCCCCACAGCCTGCACGCGCTCAGGGCCCGCTACGGCGAACGCCATCGCTGGTTGCTGCTGCTGTCGGTCATGTTGGGCTCCATGGCGGCGGTGATGTCGTCGACCATCATGAACGTGGCCATCCCTGACATGAGCGCGCACTTCACGCTGGGCCAAAGCCGGGTGCAATGGGTGACCTCGGGTTTCATGGTGGCCATGACGGTGTCCATGCTCACCACGCCTTGGCTGCTGTCGCGCTATGGCTACCGCCGGGTGTACGAGGTGTGCATGTGGCTGCTGTTGGGGGGCGGGGTTGCGGGTGGCTTTGCCAATGACTTCCCCTTGGTGATGGCTGCCCGTGTGGCCGAAGGCTTGGCCGCCGGGGTCGTGCAACCCATTCCGGCGATCATCATCTTGCGTGCCTTTGCGTCTGAGGAGCAGGGCCGCGCCAGCGGGCTGTTTGGCATGGGCGTGGTGCTGGCTCCGGCCATTGGCCCCAGCATTGGCGGTGTGCTGGTCGATGTGTTCGGCTGGCGTTCGATTTTTTTCATGGTGGTGCCGCTGGCCATGGTGGCGCTGTGGCTTTCGCGCCGCTATGTGCCTACGTCAGCCCCGGGCGGCGTGCAGGCTGATGCGGCCAGCCCAGGGCTGGACTGGATCGGGCTGGCGCTGGCCAGCGTGTCCACCCTCATGCTGCTCAATGGCCTGGTGCAGTTGCGTGGCGATGACGGCAAGCTGGCCGTGGCGCTGCTGGCGCTGGCGGTCGTGGGCATGGCGGCGTTTGTGGCCTGGCAGCGCTATTTGCTGCAGCCGCGTCGACACGGGTGCCGCCCAGGTTCAGGCCGCAAAGGCCAGCCAGTGCGTCAGGCCCCCCGAGGCCCACTGATGAACCTGCAGGTGTTTGGCCACCGCCATTTCGCCATGGGGGCGCTGGTGTCGTGCACCTACGGCATCGCGCTGTTTGGCTCCACCTATTTGCTGCCGGTCTACATGCAGATGGGCCTGGGTTTGTCGCCGTCCTACATTGGCGCGGCCTTGTTGCCGGCGGGCATTTTGCTGGCCTTGACCATCGCGTCGGTGGGGCGTTTGTCGCACCGCATGCCGCCCGCCCATTGGGTGAGTTGGGGGCTGGCTTTGCTGGCGCTGTCGTTCGCGCTCATGCCCTTGGTCCACCCGGCGGCGGGCCTGGCCTTGCTCTGGATTTTGGTGATCCTTGGGCGCATTGGCCTAGGCTTCATCTTGCCTTCGCTCAACCTGGGCGCTTTGCGGGGCTTGCCCAAAGACCTGATCCCGCAGGCGTCGAGCGTGATTGGTTTTGTGCGCATGCTGGGCGGTGCGGCAGGCGTGAGCATTTGCGCCATCGTGCTGGAGTGGCGTTTGGCGGTGTATGCCCATGCATCAGGCATCCCAAGTCGCGCCGATTTGCGGGCTTTCAACGAGACCTTTGTGTTTCTGGCCACCATGACCGCCTTGGCCTTGTTGGCCGCTTGGAAAATGGGTGAGGCCGAAGCGCCTTCCAAGAAAGACTGAACCATGTGCCAACTGCTCGGCATGAATTGCAACACCCCGACCGATGTGACCTTCAGCTTCAGCGGCTTTGCGCAGCGCGGCGGCATCACCGACCACCACGGTGACGGCTGGGGCATCGCTTTTTTTGAAGGCCAGGGCGTGCGCCACTTTGTGGACCATCAAAGCGCCAGCAGCTCGCCGATTGCCGAGCTGATTCGCCGTTACCCGATCAAAAGCCGCAACGTCATTGCCCACATCCGCAAGGCCACGCAGGGCGAAGTGAGTCTGGAAAATTGCCACCCGTTTGTGCGTGAACTTTGGGGCCGTTATTGGGTCTTTGCCCACAACGGCAATCTGGTGGACTACGCCCCGCGCCTGCACGGCAGCTTCAAGCCTGTCGGCCAGACCGACAGCGAACGTGCGTTTTGCTGGCTTATGCAAGAGCTGGCCAAGTCGCACGCCAGCGTGCCCAGCGTGGCGGAGTTGTCATTGACTTTGCGCGAGCTGGTGCCGCAAATTGCCCAGTTTGGCACTTTCAATTTCTTGTTGTCCAACGGGCAGGCGCTGTGGGCGCATGCCACCACCAACCTGCACTATGTGCTGCGCAGGCACCCATTCACGCAGGCGACGTTGAGTGACGATGACTTGAGTGTGAATTTTGCCGATCACACCCGTGAGACCGATCGGGTGGCGGTGGTGGTCACCGCCCCGTTGACCACCGATGAAGCCTGGGTTGCTTTTGAGCCAGGGCGCTTGTACACCTTTGAAGACGGCGATCTGACGGCCAACCAATGATGCTGGGCTGCGCTCCTTTGTAGGAGCGCACCCCGTGCGCGATGGTTTTTTGGGGTGTGTGCCAAGCGCAATCGCCCACAGGGGCTTTACAGCGCCGCTTCCACCGCGTCCATGAACAGCGCGGCCACATCGCAACCCATCTGGTCTGTGATTTCTTGAAAGCAGGTCGGGCTGGTCACGTTGATCTCGGTCAGGCTGTCGCCAATGATGTCCAGACCCACCAGCATCAGGCCGCGTGCAAACAAGATCGGACCCAAGGCTTCTGCGATTTCGCGGTCGCGGGCCGAAATCGGCTGGGCCACGCCCTTGCCGCCAGCCGCCAGGTTGCCACGCACCTCACCGCCTTGGGGGATGCGGGCCAGGCAAAACGGCACCGGCTTGCCACCAATCAACAGCACCCGTTTGTCGCCTTGTGCGATGCCGGGCAGGAACTTTTGCACCATCACGGTCTGCGCGCCATCGCGGTTCAGGGTTTCAATGATCGCGCCCAGGTTCAGGCCGTCGGACCCCACCTTGAAGATGCCCATGCCGCCCATGCCATCGAGTGGCTTCAAGATGATGTCGCCGTGCGTCGCGTGGAATTCGCGGATGTCCGCCTCGTTGCGCGTGACCAAGGTCGGTGCAATGAATTGAGGAAACTCCATGATGGCGAGTTTTTCAGGGTGGTTGCGCAGCGCGGCCGGGCTGTTGAACACCTTGGCTCCTTCGCGTTCGGCCTGGCCCAGCAGATGTGTGGCGTAGAAGTATTCGCTGTCAAAGGGTGGGTCCTTGCGCATGACCACGGCATCAAAATCTTTCAATGCGGCACGGCCGGTGCCCGTTTCGGTGAACCAGGTCGTTGGGTCGCCGGTCAGTCGAATTTCGCGCACCTGAGCCGATACCGCTTCGCCACGCTGCCAGCGCACATCGGTCATCTCGCAGGCGACCACCTGATGCCCGCGTTTTTGCGCTTCGCGCATCATCGAAAACGTGGTGTCCTTGTAAATTTTGAAGGACTCAAGGGGGTCGGCAACGAAGAGGATTTTCATGGTGTTCATTGTAGGAGGTGATCGTTTGGTGGGTCGGTGGCTTCAGCCCCGACAAGTGTTCGTGGTCCATCGTGTCGGGGCTGAAGCCACCGACCTACAGGGTCCAGACCTGGACCCCCGTCATTGGAAAGCGACTTCGGCAAAGCTGCGCAGCTTTCGGCTGTGCAGCTGGGCGGGGCCTGCGGCGCGCAGCAATTCGAGCGCCCGGATGCCGATTTGCAGGTGCTGGTTCACCCGCTCACGGTAAAAGTGGTTGGCCATGCCCGGCAGCTTGATCTCGCCGTGCAGCGGTTTGTCGCTCACGCACAGCAAGGTGCCGTAGGGCACCCGAAAACGGAACCCGTTGGCCGCGATCGTTGCGCTTTCCATGTCGAGCGCGACGGCTCGGCTCTGGCTAAAGCGGCGCTGCGGTGTGTTGTCGGGCAACAGCTCCCAGTTGCGGTTGTCGGTGCTGGCCACGGTGCCGGTGCGCATGAGCCGTTTGAGGTCCGCACCATGACAGCCTGTGACCTCGGACACTGCACGCTCCAGTGCCACCTGAATTTCGGCCAGCGCCGGAATCGGCACCCACAGCGGCAGTTCTTCGTCCAGCACATGGTCTTCGCGCACATAGGCGTGGGCCAGCACGTAGTCGCCCAACTGCTGCGTGGTGCGCAGACCCGCGCAGTGGCCCAGCATCAGCCAGCTGTGCGGGCGCAGCACCGCGATGTGGTCGGTGATGGTTTTGGCGTTGGCCGGGCCGACCCCGATGTTGACCATGGTGATGCCGCTGTGGTCTTCGCGCTCCAGGTGGTAGCCCGGCATTTGCGGCAGGCGTGGCGGGGCCGCGCCCAAAGCGTCTTCGGCTTGAGCGCTCAGGCCCACGCGGCGCGTGACCACATTGCCCGGCTCCACAAAGGCCACATAGGGGCTGTCGGGTTTAGCCATCTCGGCATGGCCCAGCGCAATGAATTCGTCGATGTAGAACTGGTAGTTGGTGAACAGCACAAAGTTTTGGAAATGCGTCGGGTTGGTGCCGCAGTAGTGGCGCAGCCGGTGCAGCGAATAGTCGATGCGCGGCGCGGTGAACAGCGACAGCGGCGCAGGCTGGCCCGCTGCTGGCTCGTAGGTGCCGTTGGCAATGCCGTCGTCCATGGCCGTCAGGTCGGGCAAGTCAAACACCTCGCGCATCTGGGCGCGGCGCTCGGCGCTCATCTCGCCTTCGATGTGGTCGTTCTCGGCAAACGAAAAATGCACCGGGATCGGCAACTGGCTGGTGCCGACCTCCAGCGCCACGCCGTGGTTGGCCAGCAGCAAGGCAAATTGCTGGCGCAGGTAAACGGCAAACAAGTCCGGGCGGGTCAGCGTGGTTTCGTAGCGCCCGGCCGTGGCCACAAAACCGTAGCTCAGCCACTCGGCCTCTTGGCTCTTGGGGGGCGTCCAACCGGTGGTGGTTTGCAGTCGCACAAAAGGGTAGCAGGCCCGCACCTTGTCCACCATCGGCTCACCCGCCACGAAGCGGCGCATGGCCTCACGCAAATGGCTCAAGCTTTGCTCGTAGATGGCCTGCACCCGCTGCAAGGCGGTTTCGGCATCGTTGAACACTTCGGGGGCGATGAATGGGATCGGTCTTTGCATGGCCCCATTGTGCACACCC